>JAHRVD010000342.1 GCA_019090845.1 Marinosulfonomonas sp. | reverse complement strand
TTCGATGTCCAGATGGCTGGCCAGCATATTTGCCAAGCCGCCGACTTCGCGCCCGCCCATGGCGTTGGGCTGTCCGGTTACTGAAAACGGTCCGCAACCGGGGCGACCGATCCGGCCAGTAGCCAGATGGCAGTTGAGAATGGCGTTCACTTTGTCAGTTCCGCCAACCGACTGATTTACGCCCTGCGAATAGACCGTCACCACCTTGTCAGAGCCAATCCACAGATCATGAAATGTCTGAATTTCACTAGAACTCAGGCCGGTGTCGGCAGGGTTCGTGGTTTTGGCCACGTTCAGAGTTTGTGCAAATCCAGAAACATGCGCGCTGACATAATCCCGGTCAACTGCGTTGCGCCTGTCTATTTCTACCAACAAACTGTTGAATAACGCGGTGTCGCCATCCGGGAGAATGGCCAAATGAAGATCAGCCGCGTCACTGGTGGCCGTGCGGCGCGGATCAATCGTGATGATTTTCAAATCACAGCGTTCAGATTTCGCTGCCAGAATGCGCTGGAACAATACCGGATGACACCAGGCCAGATTAGAACCAACCAGCACGACCACATCAGCCTGTTCCAGATCCTCGTATGTTCCCGCGACAGTATCACTGCCAAATGCGCGCTTGTGGCCAGCGACGCTTGAAGCCATGCAAAGCCTTGAATTTGTGTCGATATTGGCCGACCCGATAAAGCCTTTCATCAACTTGTTGGCGACATAGTAATCTTCGCTCAACAACTGGCCGGACACATAAAAAGCTACGCTGTCCGGGCCGTGATCGCGGACTGCTGCGCTAAATTTTGTTGCCACCAGCTCAAGGGCGGCGTCCCATCCGGCGCGCGCGCCGTTGATCCGGGGTGCCAGCAACCGCCCCTCGGTGTCCAGCGTTTCACCCAAGGCCGCCCCTTTGGAACAAAGACGGCCGAAATTTGACGGATGCTCCGGGTCACCTTTGATCGTTCCGTCCGGCGCGGCCAGCAGCCCGCAACCGACACCGCAATAAGGGCAGGTGGTGCTGGTTGTTTTCACGCGGCGGACCGATTGGCAATTCGGCTGGATTCCAACAGCACCCGACCGTCCAGAATTTTGGCGTCAAATGTTGCCACCTGACCCTTGTCGGCACCCTGCGCCAACCCGGTTTCCAAATCGAACACCCAGTTGTGCAGCGGGCAGGTGACGGAAGCGCCGTGCACGATGCCCTCTGACAGTGGACCCTTTTTGTGGGGGCAGGTATCTTCGATAGCAAAGACCTGATCGTCATTGGTGCGAAATACCGCAATGCAGCCAAGCCGGGTTCGAACCACCCTTGCGCCACGTTTTGGGATGTCGTTCAGCGCGCCAATATCTATCCAGTCGCTCATTGTGCAGCCTCCAGCATCAGATCGCCCAATGGTGACCATTTATCCCGCTGAAAATCCGGAGTGGCCTGCGTTGCCCATGGGTCTTTTCGATAAACCGATTGAGAAATTTCAAACCGTTCACAAAGCGCCGCGCGTTCTGCCAGATCGTCAACAACGCGTTGTCTGACCCAATCCAGCCCGACATTGGCGACCCATTTATAAGCCCGGTCAAGATATCGGGCATTTTCGCGATAAAGCTGAACGAAGGCGACACTCAGATCTATTGCGTCCTGTTCTGTGGTAACTTTTGCCAGCAATTCGGTCTGTTTCAATTCCATGCCCGCCGCCCCTGCGACGCTGACTTCAAAGCCGCTGTCAACGCAGATGATCCCGATATCCTTGCATGTGGCTTCCGAGCAGTTGCGCGGGCAACCAGATACGGCCAGCTTGACCTTATGGGGCGTCCAGCTACCCCAAAGCGTTTTTTCTAACTTAATGCCAAGACCTGTGCTGTCCTGAGTGCCAAAGCGACAGAACTCAGTGCCGACACAGGTTTTTACCGTGCGCAGCCCCTTGGAATATGCGTGCCCCGAAACCATTCCCGCCTTGTTCAGATCTGCCCACATATGTGGAAGATCTTCCTTTTTCACCCCAAGCAGATCAATCCGCTGACCACCTGTCACTTTGACCGCCGGAACATCGTATTTGTCCGCCGCATCAGCAATTGCACGAAGTTCGTCGGGGGTGGTCATCCCGCCCCACATGCGTGGCAATACGGAATATGTTCCGTCCTTTTGGATATTGGCGTGGTTACGTTCGTTCACCAAACGGCTTTGCGCGTCATCCAGATAATCCAACGGCCATTCGGCGATCATGTAAAAATTCAGCGCCGGGCGGCAGACATGGCAGCCACAGGAAGTTTTCCAACCGGCTTCCTGCATCAATGCCGGTAATGATTTGATGGACTGGCTTTTGATTATCCGGCGCACATCGTCGTGGGTCTGGTCAGTGCAGCCACAAATTGGCTGGGCGATTGGCACGGCCAAAGGATTGCCCAACGTCTTGGCCAGAAGCTGTTCTACAAGCCCGGTGCAGCTGCCACATGAAGCCGAGGCCTTGGTGTTGGCCTTGATTTCCTTCATGTCCCTGGAACCGGCCTTGATGGCAGTGACAATCGTTCCTTTGCAAATGCCGTTGCAACCACAGATTTCTGCCTCATCAGGCAAAGCCGCAACGGCTGCTAACGGGTCCGCTGAGCCCCCCCCTTGAAAGGCCGGGCCAAATATCAGAGTTTCGCGGATGTCGGCAATGTCTTCGCTGGATTTCAGCTTGGCAAAAATCCAACTGCTGTCGGCGGTATCACCATACATCACCGCGCCGATAATCTTGTTGTCCTGCAAGATGATGCGCTTGTAGATGCCACGACCCGGATCACGAAATACAATTTCTTCCCGGGTGCCACCTTCGCCAAAATCACCGACTGAAAACAGATCCACACCTGTAACTTTCAGCTTGGTGGAAACTGACGGAGCTACAAATTCTGCGGTCTCATTGGTCAATGTGCGCGCCAGAACTTTGGCCATGTCATATAGCGGTGCAACCAAACCATAGACCGTGCCGTC
>JAHRVD010000341.1 GCA_019090845.1 Marinosulfonomonas sp. | reverse complement strand
GATGTGATCGAAGTTTAGCGCCGGATATTGCGGGAATTCTGGGCGGCGACAACCTCGATCCGGCGCACGGTTCTATATTGGATTTTTGTCAAATACACCGCTGCGGATACTTCCAGCAATCGGCCGGTCGCGATTACCGGAACATCAATCGGGGGCAGGGCGCGAAATTCATAGCGCACCAAACCGACCACATCCGAGGGAACCGGCACCAACGTAACTTCGTGATAGCCGATCGACGCCACTTTTCCGGTGGCCCGGATGATTGTGCCGGTCGAGGTCGACTCGGCCCTGAGGTCAGTGATTTGCTGGACCAATGGACCCGCGTCGACAGCCTTGGAAACGCCATCGGCTGGCAGTAAGATTGCCTGCTTTGATCGTCTGGCCCGGCGTGCCTCGCCTCCACCAAACCAGTTGAAAGGGTTCAAAACACCTGCTGATCCAGCGCTGCCGCCGCCACCACCACCGCCGCCAGAGCATGCCGATAACGTTACACAAAGCCCAATGATCAGAATTTTACGCACGAGACCCCCGTCAGTTTTCCCGCTGCCAACCAATCCTAAACGGGGCCGAAAGTCAAAGCCTACTGGACCTTTTGTCAGGCGCGTTTTAGGTGGTTGTGAACGGAGAGGTCGATGGCCACAGCAGAATTTGAAGACATCGCGGAAACTTTCGAGTTTCTGGACGATTGGGAAGATCGTTATCGCCATGTGATCGACATGGGCAAGGCGATGGCGCCGCTCGAAGATGCCTTTCGTGTGCCCGCGACCAAAGTTGACGGTTGTGCCAGTCAGGTTTGGTTGCAGCCGGAAATTTCGGGCAGCGGGCCGAACGCGGTGTTCAGTTTTCGCGGTGCCAGCGACGCGATGATTGTCAGCGGGTTGATCGCCATTTTGCAAGCACTTTATTCTGGCCTAACCGTGGCAGAAGTCTTGCAGGTCGATGCACCCGGCGAACTGGCGCGTCTTGGGCTGAACGACCATTTGTCAGCACAGCGATCCAACGGGCTCAGGGCGATGGTCGAACGGGTCCGGCTGGTCGCGGCGCAGGCCGCGGGTTAATCAATCCAGCCGGTCAATGTGCTTTCCAGATCGCCGTAGCCGGTGAAACGCCGCTCGTAATTCAGGCCCAGCCGCGCCGCGCAATCCTGCGCTTTATGATCGAGTTCCCGGTCTTTTGACTGCGCCTGATAGACTAGTTTTTCGTAGTTTCCAAAATACGCATCGCGCAGGTGGGGGTGGCGATCCAACCCCAGCGGTTTCCACACGAACGCATCAAACTGGCGCACCAGAAAATCGGTCAGGTAAAAGGCGGTAAATTCGTCTTTTGAGCGTTCTGCAAAACCCGCATTTCCTTCAAAAAACGAATAACAATGGGGCCCTTTTAGCATTTCCACCCCCAGTTTCTTGCACAAATCGAACAATTCACCGCCAGTGCCGCAATCAGCGTAAAGGACGAAAATTTGGGCGTATTGATCGTGATTTTTGTCGACAGCCTGTTTGATGGCGGGGGTGATACGGTCTGGGTGATTGTGCAAAATAGCGGGCAGACACGTCAGGTCGATATGGGTCCAGCCGTTGGCCTGGGTCACGGCCAGAACTTCGCGTGCGATGGCCCCACAAGCGATCAGCAAAATGCGCCCGCCCGGGTCGGAAACCGACAGGCCGCAAGTTGTTAGTGTGGTTGCGTCGGGAAGTTGCATCTTAACGCCGGTTCGAAATAATTCGCCACGCAAGTGTGCCAGCCACAAGAACGATCAGGACCACGCCGACCCCGATCGGGCCAAGTGGGCTGTTGTTGGCCAAACCTGCGCCAACCCAGACAGTAAAGCCAGCTGCGCAAATGACAATGAGAAGCAGCAATAATAATCGAGGTAACGGCATCACTATCCCCTCTATCTACCCGGCGACCGCGTCAGAGCGGGGCCATTTGATTGTGTTTGCGATCCATAAACTCTTTGGCCGTTTCAACGGCCACGGCAGCGTCGCGGCAATAGGCATCCGCACCGATTGCGTTGCCGAATTCTTCGTTCAGGGGGGCGCCGCCCACCATCACAATATAATTATCACGAATGCCGGTTTCCACCAGCGTGTCGATGACGACCTTCATATAGGGCATCGTCGTTGTCAGCAGGGCGGACATGCCCAAAATATCCGCGTTTTGTTCTTTTAGGGCATCAATATAGGCATCGACCGAATTATTGATCCCAAGATCATGGATATCAAACCCCGCGCCCTCCATCATCATAGCCACAAGGTTTTTGCCGATGTCGTGAATGTCGCCCTTGACCGTGCCAATGACCATCGTGCCCACACTTGGTGCGCCGGTTTCAGCCAACAACGGTTTCAGGATCGCCATGCCGCCCTTCATCGCGTTGGCGGCCAGCAGAACCTCTGGCACGAACAGGATGCCGTCGCGAAAATCAATGCCAACAATCGTCATGCCAGCAACCAGCGCCTTGGTCAGCACTTCGTAGGGTTCCCAGCCGCGCCCGAGCAGGATGTTCACACCTTCCTCGATCTCTTCTTTCAGACCGTCGTAAAGGTCATCGTGCATCTGTAGCGCCAGCGCTTCGTCATCAAGTTCGCTTAGAATGATATCGTCTTCTTCGTCAGCCATTCCCGGCCTCCTGATCGGGCGCCATAGGCGCGCATGGTTCTATCTTTAGATGCGGGTAAACTGTGGCGTCTACATGGCAATTTACGACATCTGCTGCCCTGCTTGCGACCCGTCTGTTTGGGTGGAAGGGGGCAATATGCTGGCAAATGTTCTGCAATTGTTCTAGTCTGGCAAAATGTTGAATTCCGATCAAACCCTGCCGCCAAACCTGCGTCGTCCCGGGCGGGCGTCCCAATCCAATCACGTTGGCCGTTTTGAGGCCCACCAGCGCGTGGTTGCCAGCGACGGATGGGACATTGAGGAAGACGCTCAGCTGTCGCGTACCGAAATTTCCTATGAACGACCGCGCCGGGTCATCACGCGCAACACCTCGCCCGATCTGTCGAACGGCAGATCGGGCGAGGTGTTGCGCGTGATG
>JAHRVD010000340.1 GCA_019090845.1 Marinosulfonomonas sp. | reverse complement strand
GTGTATTCGTGCAACTGCGCTGTCGTCCGGGGACAACCTATCAGGTTGCTGATGCGGTGGCGCTGCGCGAGTTTCATTCGGAAATGTATTCCACCAGTGGCGAGCATGATCTGCTGTTGAAAATCTATATTCCCGAAGGTCAGGACATTGGAAAATATATCAATGAAAAGTTGCTTGATATTGATGGGATTGAGCGCTCGCTTACCACGCTTACCTTCAAGGCATTTTAGCGCCGGTCTGCCCGGTAGTGGCGCAGTTGCAATAACCGTATGTTGCGACGTGGATTGCCCTCTACCCAATCTGTCGCGGTGCCCCTATAGTGCCTGTGGATAAGTGGGGCTAACCCCCCAGAGACAGAGAAATAGGGGATCGGCGATGCGCTGTCCGTTTTGCGGAAATGTAGATACTCAGGTTAAGGACAGCCGTCCTGCCGAAGATCATGTGGCGATCCGGCGGCGTCGGTTTTGCCCGGCTTGTGGTGGTCGTTTCACCACATATGAGCGCGTGCAACTGCGCGATCTTGTGGTGATCAAAACCAGCGGTCGGCGCGAAGGATTTGATCGCGACAAGCTGGAACGCTCGATCCGGATTTCGATGCAGAAGCGCCCGATTGATCCCGAGCGGATAGATCAAATGATCAGCGGCATCGTGCGGCGACTGGAAAGCATGGGTGAGACGGATATTGATTCCAAGGCAATCGGCGAGATTGTGATGGAATCTCTGGCCCGGATCGACACCGTTGCTTATGTCCGTTTTGCCAGCGTTTACAAGAACTTCCAGGCGGCTGATGATTTTGACAAATTCGTAAGCGAGCTGCGTCCACCCGACCAAGAAGAAAAGTGAGCGAGGCCGACAAGCGCTTCATGGCCCATGCCCTGAGTATCGGGGTGCGGGGGCTTGGTATTGTCTGGCCTAATCCTGCCGTGGGTTGCGTGATCGTCCGTGATGGGCGGATCGTCGGGCGCGGCTGGACCCAACCCGGCGGCACCCCCCACGGCGAGGTCGTTGCACTGGCGCAGGCCGGGGACGCCGCACGCGGTGCCACGGCCTATGTGACGTTGGAACCTTGCAGCCACGTGGGGCGCACCCCGCCTTGCGCGGATGCGCTGATCCGTGCCGGCATCGACCGTGTCGTTGTGGCTATTGGCGACCCAAACCCACAGGTGGACGGCGCGGGGGTTGCGCGGCTACGCGAGGCCGGTATCAAGATAACAACGGGTGTTCTGGCAGCCCAGGCCCGAGTAACGCACACCGGGTTCTTTGCCCGGATCAATGAAAACCGCCCGATGATCACCCTGAAACTGGCCGCCAGCCTTGACGGGCGGATCGCGACGCTCAGCGGCGAAAGTAAATGGATCACCGGGCCGCAGGCGCGCCGCGCAGTGCACGCAATGCGCGCAAACCATGACGCAGTGATGGTCGGTGGCGGCACGGCGCGCACGGATGATCCGTCGTTGACCGTGCGCGATATCGGCGTGACCCGTCAGCCCACCCGCATTGTCTGGTCGCGCTCGCTGGACCTGCCGTTGCAATCGGTCTTGGCGAGCACCGCGGGCGAGGTTCCCTTGTGGATACTGCACGGCGAGGGGGCCGATCCACATTTAATCTCGGCATGGCAGGGCATCGGCGCGCGCCTGTTTGCAGTGCCGCTTGGGGCGGATCGACAGCTGAACCCGGTTGGCGCAATGCAGGCGCTGTCACAGGCCGGGCTGACGCGGATTTTTTGCGAAGGTGGCGGTCAGTTGGCGGCATCTTTGTTGGGCGCGGGGCTGGTGGACGAACTGGTCAGCTTCACGGCCGGAGTAGCGCTTGGAGCAGAAGGACAGCCGATGTTGGGGCCAATGGGGCAGAAATCGCTAGGTGATGCCCGCCGGTTCGAATTGGTCCAGACACAGGCAATTGGCGGCGATGTGATGGCGCGTTGGCGCAAGGCGCGCGATTTTTCGGCGAAAAATCGGGGCTGACGGCGCGCGCCAAAAAACGATTTCTGCGCCGTGCAGTTAAGACCTGAATGGTCTTGACGCCCAAAGCCCCTGAACCATCGCAGCAATCCGGTTCACGGGCCCGGGTAGGGGAATGTCTGCGTTTTGCAACCGCTCTACGATTACTTCGACCGGGCAGGGCAGGCCGCTGAGCGGGTCATTGTATCGCGCATAACCAATCAGCGTCGCATGCAGCAATCCGTCAACCGAGGGCCGTGCCGTGCGACGGATCGGGGCAACGCCCAGATCGCGGGTCAGGCCCCATCCGCCATAAAACGGCATGCCAAGGCAGGTGACGGATTTGTCGCGGATCAGCGCCTCAAATCCAAGCAGCGATGTCATCGTCCAAATACTGTCGACGGCCTCAATCAATGCGACCGGATCAACGTCGGTCAGGATTACATCCGCAAATTCAAGTGCTTGCGCTTCATCAACCACCCCATTGCGCAACCCGGCCTGCACATCAGGGTGCGGTTTGTAAATAATAACTGCATCCGGATTTTCGGCCCGCGTGCGCGCCAAAAGTTCCAGATTTGTGCGCACTGCGTCGCACCCTTTCAGGATCGAGGCATCATCCTCGACCTGACCGGGCACCAGAATGCGCTGCCCGACCGGCAGTTCGGGTAAGGTTTCAGCATCCAGATTATATTTGCTCAACCCGGCGCGGCGCAGATACCCCCGCAGTTTTTGCGCCCGTTCCACAGATTGCTCTGGCAGGGCCGACGACGCACCGATCAACTGTTCCAACCGGCTTTCGCGCCTTGGATCATAGTAAATTCCCAGATCGTCACGCACCAGCGACAGTGGCGGGATCAGCCGTGCGCCCAGACCGCGTGAACGCAGAAACCCGTCCTCGATACGCACCCAATCGCCCTGTTCGCCCGCCCGCTCGCTGGCCCAGATCATCGGTTTTCGCCCGCTTTGGGCGGCCTTTGTTTGCGCTGCGGCGGCTGTCCGGGCGAAGTTCAAAGGCATATCTGTGCCAAAAAACCGGCGCAAATGCGGGCGTTTCCACGTCTTCATTCCAGCCGCGACATAACCGTGGCGATCATCGCGCCATGCACGTGCCTCGGCTTCCAGCTGGTCAATGACTTCTTCTAACTCGCACAACCGGTCGCGGCAGGGATCATACCAAGTTGGATAAAGGATCATCGCTGCGGCAAATAATTGTGCGCGTGTCAGGGTGCGTTGGCGTCGCGCAACCGGGTTTTCGTCCTGCGTCAACCCCCAGCCTGCGTAAAACGGCTGCCCAAAAACGCGCGGGCGGTGCCCGGCAAAAATCGCCTCAAAGCCAAGTTGCGAGGAAACCGTGTAAACTGCCGTTGCCCCTTGCATCAGCTTGCCCGGGCTGACCGGATCGTCCAGCAAATGCACGCGCTGGCTGACGTCATCGGGGCCAAAATGCCCTGCGCGGTGCCCGGCAGTGGTTTCCGGGTGACTTTTTATCAGCACACGGCTGCCGGGATGTTCGGTCTGGGCAAATACCAGCATTTCCTTAAACGTCGCCGCATTGGCACCCCCATGGGCAATTGCCGCGTCGTCCTTGGTCTGGTCGATCACCAGAACATAGGGTGCCTCGGGCACCGGATCGGCCGGATCAAAAGCGTTATATTTTGAGATATGCGCATCGGCC
>JAHRVD010000339.1 GCA_019090845.1 Marinosulfonomonas sp. | reverse complement strand
TGGCTTAAGCCGCCACTGGAATCAAAAACTCTGACAGCGGACAAATACTTTGGTTACGCAAAAAACTGTTGCTTCAGCGATGCGGCAGAATTGCTGTGTCGACAAAGAGGATGTCAGTCAACAACGCCCGCATGGTGATCAATCCGTTCGTGTTGTCGATCATGTCCGAGGAAATTGACGGGCGCCCGATTGGCAGACTCAGGATGGAACATACCGTCTCAATATCCGCCTGAAAGCGCTCACAAAATTTCGCGCCATCCGCCCCTCCGAGACCGTCCGAAAGCGCCTTTTGAACCTCTCCTAGGGCGCTCAAAAATCGTTTTACATACTGTCGGATCTGGCTTTCACCGCCACCTTCCTCTGTTTCTTGTTTGCGGCCCTGGGCAGCATCGGCCAGTATGAATTCATAGGCCTCTTCAATTTGATCGAATGCGTTGCGAAGTGCGGTGGCCTGAGCCAGTGCGTCTGACATTATTTGTTACCCTTTTCTGGCGTTGACCGGACCGGTCCCACGCAGCATCGCGCCAGCCCCATGCTTCGGCGAGATTGAATGCTTTGGAAAGCAGCGCAATCCCTCGATTGGCACGGTCGGGAATCTGGGCGAGACTAAGATGCCAGTTAACAAAATCTGCGCGAACGACCTCGCCAACCCTCCTTGATTCAAAGTACGGGCGTAGATACTTTCTCAAAAGCACTTCATCCTGTTCTACGGTGGACGGCTTTTTGTGGAGCCTAGCGTGGTCGTCAAGATAACGGTCGAACAAGTCGTTCATCCGGGGGGGCCTCGCGGTGTCTTTGCCGTTTGCCGCCCGGACCTCCGCCTTGGCGGACTTCGGCGGACTTCGGCGGACTTCGGCAGACCAGTCAGCTGCGATTTGCCTTGCTTGATCTGGAGTAATCTGACCGAGGTCATCAATTTTAGGCTCCCGGATCGCAGCGCCGCGCCCTCCGCCGACCTGATAGCGGAAAGCTTCTTCCACCTATTGAAACGGGAGCGGATCAGGCGATGGACATACACCACACGCATCGCCGCAAGGCAGGATGTGTTCGATTACATCGAGATGTTCTACAACCCAAACCGCAAGCACACGATCAACGGCATGCTGTCGCCAATTGACTATGAAACAGAACAGAAGACAATGAACAAAGCTGGTGTCTAGAAAACTAGGGGCTATTCAATCAAAATTGGGCTCAATTCCTCCGACAGGAAGGGTATCCAACTAATGAGGCGTCCGCACTAAGCTCATAGCCGACAAAACCGATTCTTGCTGCCGAATGACCGAAACGGCGGGCGGCCGCAATTGACAACACGTCTCTCAGTCGTCGCCTAGCTCATTCCGGAACGAAAAAATTGTTCCTCTCGTACCCGGCGAGTGCCTCCACTGACCAGTCGATGTTGGAATTCATGACCGTCAGTTCGTTATCGCTAAACGGCTCGGGTGTTATGCACTTCCTGACGTATTTTTTGTCTGGCACATGCTCCGGCACTTTGGTGTCGTCAAACCAGCTCCCGAATTCGTCTACGATACGTTGGATGATCTTGATCGAAGAAAGAAGTAGGTCTTGGTAGTTTACGTAAGCGACATTGCCGACCAACTTCACTAGGTTTTCCCACCGCTGGATCTTGAATTTCCTAAGTTCGAACAGAGTGATGCGTTCGCCGGTATCAGGGTGAGTATCAGGGATTTCGCGGCCGTGAATGTCGAGCCCGGCCAAATTGATTTATGGCAGGTCTGTGATCGTCTTTCCCTCAAACCTGTCGTGAAAATGATACGGCTTTGCAAACATGGATCTGATCCATGTGTAAGGGTTTTTGTAGATCACTAGGAAAAGCGTCTTGTCCTGATGCCTGGCAAGCTTTTCGGGGCGCGTGTAATAATGCTTTGATCCGATCAGTTTGGCACGATTGATCGGGTCCTTTTTCGAGGCGTAGGCGCCAAGCACACTATTGGAATCGCGTGCGTTCTGCGAAATCAACTGGGTAAGGTATTTCGTGCCGCTGTTTCGTTCTCCGTAAATCTGGATATAGGTTAATTTCCGTGATGATCTGCCCTGTTGGGGCGACAGACCTCACAAAACCCACGACTAAATTTGCAATTGCAACCCGCCAGTTGGCCGGCCCAAAAGAATACCGGTCACGTCATATGAATGCCCAAAAAATGACCCATAACACAGGGTATTACTTCTTAATCTTGCAACAATAGTATTCGTGAGAGTGGAAATGAAAGATTTTGGAAACATCAAATCGGTTTCTGTGTCCATCGTGATGCCCTGTCTGAACGAAGCGGCCACTATTGGTCCTTGTATCGAAATGGCTAAAGAAGCAATCCAGATATTAAAGAATGAATATGACCTGACCGGTGAGATAATTGTTGCAGACAACGGCAGTGATGATGGTAGCCAAATAATTGCATCCGAGGCAGGCGCGATCGTGGTCAGCGTTTCAGAACGTGGTTACGGGGCGGCCTTAAGGGCCGGATTCCGCGCCGCTAACGGTCAATATCTGATTATGGGTGACAGTGACTGTTCATACAATTTTGTCGAAGCAGTCCCGATGATCAAAAAACTGATGGACGGCGCTGATCTTTGCATGGGTTCCCGTTTCAAAGGTGAAATTAAGCCGGGCGCTATGCCGTGGAAAAACCGCTATATCGGGAACCCGGCCTTGTCGACGATGCTGCGTTTGTTGTTCAAAACACAAATCAGTGATAGCCATTGTGGTATTCGCGCGATTACATCCGAAGGGTTGCAAAAATTGCGCCTGACCTCGGATGGGATGGAATTCGCATCTGAAATGGTTTTGAAATCCGCGCTTTTGAAACTCAAGATCGCCGAAGTTCCGGTGACGCTATCGCCCGATGAACGTGGTCGTCCGCCGCATCTGAATCCGGTTCGTGATGGTTTGCGGCATTTGTTCTATATGCTCATGCTAAGCCCAATGTGGCTTTTCGTGGCGCCCTCGGCCATTCTTGCGGGAGTTGGTCTGTTCATTTTCTCAGTTCTGGTGGCAAACCCCGACAGCGAGATGGTTCGAATTGGAAATTTTGGAATTGGCGATCACTGGGCCGTTGTTGCAAGCTCTGCCATGATAATATCTATGCAGACAATTATTCTTGGACTGGCTGCACTGGTCCTAAGTTACCGTGAGGGCTATCGCATTATGACGCCGTCGGCGAAAAAACTATTGTCCTATTCCACACTTGGAAAATGGCTGGCACTTGGCACGGCGGGCCTTTTTGCGGGCCTTACATGGGCAATGTTCATTGCGGCCGGGTGGGCCAGTTCTGATTTTGGCGCCCTTAGCCAGATACGCGGGTTGATTGCTGCGTTTTCGTTGATCGTGGTCGGAATTCAGGCTTGTTTCGGCGGCTTTTTGTTGTCTGTCGCTGCCGGAAACCGATTGTGCCACGCTAACCTGTCATGACACCCAAAACGGTATCCGCAGGCGATCGGCGTTTAGGATCCAGCGGACGAAATCTGCTCGTTTATTTGTTTTGGACCGGGTTTGGTCTTGCGATTGTCGTCGCCCTATTCATTTTCTCGGGTCTCACGGCGGCTGATCTGGGCGCGATTGTCGTCGCCATACCACTTTGGTTCTACGTTGTGATGGCAAGCCTGCAGGTAGCAATACTATTGATGGCCTCTGTGAAATGGCAGATTGTGCTTGGCCAATTTCCCGTTGGTGGAAAGGTTTTGCCTTTGGGCGATGCGCTGGCAGGAACGACACTGGGGGCATTGGCCGGGCATGTGCTGCCTATTCAGGTTGTAACACCTATCGTGCGCGCATGGGTGGCGCGATCGCATCAAATCTCCACTGCACGCGCGGTTGGGACGTCAGTTTTTGAACAGGTGCCAGAAGTTGTCGTTTTGCTGGCTATGGGGCTGGCATCTACACTGGTATTGGTTGCGCAGTTGGGGCCGCTTGAATCGGGCATTGCAGCCTTGGCGGTCGGGCTGATTGTTATATCGCTTATTTCGCCAATATTTCGGCTGCTTTGCCATTTCAGCGACTGGGCTTCTGGCCACCTGCCGAAGGTGATCGCGAAAGTAACTGCTATTATTGTAATGGCTTTGGATCAGGCTGCTTCATTTCCCAAAAGGGTCTTTTTTCAACTCTTAGGATTTAGTTTCCTGCGTTATATTTCAATGGTCGTTCTGAATGTAGGGGCGATTTCCGTATTGGTTCCGGATGCTGACGTTCATTCATTGGCCTTGGTGTACCCACTTGTTCTTTTGATAATTAGCCTACCCTTTATTCCCGGCGGTCTGGGCGTGCTCGAATTAACCTGGACAGGCGTGCTTGTGGGACAAGGGTTGGGGGCTGTGGAAGCTGTTGAAGTTGCCCTGTCGCTGCGTGTGATCCTGACCATCTCATTTTTGGCAATTTCGCCAATCCTGATCCTTTTCAGAACCAGCGCGGCGGAGCTGAAATGACCAATCCGGTGCTAAGTGTTATTATTCCCGTTTACAACGGTGCGGCTACCTTGGCCTCGACATTGAAATCCCTGATTGACCAAGGTGATAGGGCGATCGAAATTCTGGCTGTTGACCAAGGTTCAAGCGACGGATCCCGGGCAATGCTCGAAGACTTTTCCACACGGTTGCCGATCAGAATAATTGATGCACCCAATAGCAAGAATTGGATGGAGAATACGAATATCGGGCTACAAGCTGCGGCTGCCCCCTTGGTCACAATGCTGCATCAGGACGATGTTTGGTTACCTGGACGTGTTGAGGTAATGCTTGGTCTTGCAGACAAATATCCCAATGCTCAGCTGTGGTTGCATCCCGCCTGGTTTATGGATTCTGAAAACCGATTTTCAGGGACTTTTGGTCCGGCGTTTGGAAAACACGAACGACTGATTAAGGGTCGTGACGCGTTGCTATCTTTGATTGTGCAAAACTCTATAGCAATCCCATCAGCAATTTTTCGCCGTGACACCGCGCTTAAGCTGGGCGGCCTGTCACAAGAGCTTTGGTACACTGCAGATTGGGATTTCTGGCTAAAGCTTGTGGCGGCCGGTCCGGTGGCTTGGACGCCACAAAAGTTGGCGGCGTTTCGCATTCACGAAAATTCCCAGACAGTGCAGGGTTCGCGCGACATGAAGGATTTTGAATCGCAGTTGAGCATCCCGTTGGAGCGTCATGTGAACTCTCTTCCGACGGTCCATGTTGCGCGCGCCAAAGCGCTTGCAGAGGCTTCTAACTGCCTGAATGTCTATTTGGCCGCTCGCTATCACAAACAACCAGCATCGGTTTTGCCGTTTGTGGGCAAGTTTTTACGTCTGGGCCCGGCAGGGTTTGTGGCATTTTTCAAAAACACCAGAATTATTTCACGTTTGTTGCCGCGCTT
>JAHRVD010000338.1 GCA_019090845.1 Marinosulfonomonas sp. | reverse complement strand
GGCCACCGTTTAATTTTTTGCGGCTCTGGCTTGGTTACAATTGTGATCTTTCCACCAGGCTGACCCCATCCGAGATGGCATCGCTTGGATGGGTAATGACCCTCTCGCTCTCATCAAGTCCGTCAAGCACCTGGGTCATCTGGCCGTTGCGTCGTCCAAGCGTTACGGGTCGCAGAGTGGCCGCGTTTTCTTTCGGGACAAACACTGCCCAGCCTTCACCGTTTCTGAAAACCGCGCTTAGTGGTACCTGCAGAACGTCGTCAGCGCCCCACTCGACAATCCTGAGGAACACCGAAAAACCGTCGCCCAGACTTTCCCGGTCTTCGGGCGGGCTGACGAGGGTGAAATAGGCGTCGACGCGTTGTTCCTCGATCCCCAATGCCGACACTTTGGTGCGGGCCTTGGGATCAATGCGATCGAGACGGGCGGTCAGCAATTCAGTGCCACCCCAGCGATCGACATATGCCAACGCGCCGGGGCTTAGCCGGACGGCGTCATTTGACAGAATGTCGGCGACAAGTACGAGATCGTTTGGGTCTCCGATGCTGACAAGCGGCGTGCCGATGGCAACGGGTCGCTTGCTGATCGCGGCGACGGAAAGAATGACGCCATCCGAGGGCGCGTGAAGTTCGACGCAGCAACTAGAGGCCATGTCTTTCGGGGTGCTTGGATCGAGCAGACTGGCCCGTGCGCGGTCGACTGAACCGTTGGCCATCTCGATGCGGGCCTGGGCTGCTTCGAGGGCGGCGTCGGCCACGCGCCGGCGCTGTGTGTCATCTTCCAGTCGGGTGATCGAAGACACGCCACGGGTCACTAACGCCCTGGTACGGTCGTTTTGCGTCTGCGCGAAGGCTTGCGTTTCGCGGGCCTGTTGCAGGTCGGCTTCGGCAACCTGGCGGGCAGCGAGGGCTTCTTGCAGCGCCGCTTCGGCTTGCCGGCGCGAGCGTTCGTCCAAAAGTCCGGAAGACGACGGCTGCACGATGGCAACCACGGTTTCACCGGCCTTGACCGGGTCACCGATATCGACGGGGGATCGCATGGCCATACCTGCGATGGGCGAGGCGACTTCGTAAAGATCGCGGACCTGAGTCTGGCCGTCAGCGTTGACGGTGATCTCAAGCGAATCCCGGGTGACATCGGCAAAATCGACCGGCACGGGGTCTTCGCTGAAGGCAACATAAGCCAATCCCGAAACCAGGGCCAGGCCAAGACCGGTCAGCACAATTGTTCGTGTAAAATAGGCCATAAGTCTCACTCCCTAGTCTTCATGACGGAAACCAGATCCAGCCGATCCAGTCGGCGGCGGACGATCAGAACCGACCCGAGGGTGGCGCTGAGAACGACAAGGCTTCCAATGGCGAATATGTGCGGTTTCAGCACGAGCGGTATCGCATAGAGGTCGCTGGTAAAGGCGTTGGTCATCGCGCTTGCGATCCAGGCACCGATGAGCCAGCCAATAGGTTGGGCGATCAGCGCGATCAGCATCATCTCACCGATTAGAATATAAGACACCTCGCCACGGCCGAAGCCGAGGATGCGCAGACTTGCCAGTTCGCGGGCACGTTCAGACAGCTGGATGCGCGCGGCGTTATAGCTCACGCCAACGGTGATCATGATAGCGATCGAAATATAGATCGAGTTCATCACCACGATGTTCTGTTCGATGGTGTCCTGAAACGCCCGGCGATTGACGTTCATTTCGATGATCCCGGTCAGGCGCGGGATATCCTTGATGGCGCGATGCAGGTCGTCGATCTGGTTTTCATCCAGCGTAACATTGACCGTCGACAGGCGCGGAGCCTGTCGAAAGAGGGCGTTCAGGTACTCTAAATCCATGTAGGCGCCGAGCCCCAGAAGCTGATCGACCAGCCCGGTTACAGTCAGGGAATAGGTTTCGCGTCGACCGGTCAGAAATTCAGCCTGCAGCGTGTCGCCGGCATGGACGCCCAACTGACCCGCCAAGCGCCGCGACAGAAGGATGCCGCCGGGCGGGACGTCAAGCGGCCGTCCTTCGATATCAAGGACACGGCTGAGGTCGGCACCGGGACGCCGCGAGTCGATGGCGACACGTTTGCTCAGATGGCCCTTGCGCAGAATGGCGGCGTGAAATTGCTGGCTTTCGGCTTGTAGCACACCGGGTAGGTTGCGGACCTCTTCCAGCACCGTTTCGGGAATGTCCTCGGCGAAAAGCAGCATCGCGTCTTGCCTGTTGGTTTGATAGAAAGTCAGGTCCACGATTTCGTCCAGCGCATCATTGATGAAGATCGAGGCTATGACCGAGGCCACGGCCAGCGCCAGACCTAGTGACGTCAGGAGGCTGCGAACCGGCCAACGCAAGAGGCTGCGCAGGATCATGATGGTGGATTGGGCAAGCCGCGCCTTTGTCATGGCTTCGTCGATCAGGGATCGCTTGAACCGGGGCGGGGCAGGGGGTTGCATCGCAATCGCCGGGGCAAGCCGGGCGGCTTTCAAGGCCGCTTGCAGCGCACCAAGGCTGGTCGTGGCCAGACCGGCCAGACCGGCGGCGGCATAAACCCAGTACGATACATGGAAGATCACATAAGGGAAATTGAAGAAGGTCGCGTATTGGACGGCCAGACTGCGCGCCAGGATTGTGCCAGCCACCCAGCCGATCAGCACTCCGACAAGGGCGATTAACCCGGCCAGCATCAGATAATGCAGGCAAACCTCGGTGTTGGAATAACCGATGGCCTTCATCAGCCCGATCTCGCTGCGTTCAAGTGCGATGATTCGGCTCATGACCATGGAAACGAGAAACCCGGCAATCGCAAAGAATACCGGCGGCAATATGGCGGCCATTCCCTTTAACTGACTAAGTTCGGCCTCTAGAAAGGCGTCGGATTGGTGATCTGTGCGATCGTAGGCACCAAGGCCGCCGAAGGGTTCCAGAAGATCGTCCAGTGCGTCGATTACAGAGGCAGTATTGGTGCCTGTGGCAAACGAAAGTGCAACCTCGTTAAACGCACCCGTCATGTCGAATGCCGCCGCCGCGGCGCGTTCTGACATCCAGATAATCCCGAAAGCCTCGTTGTCGGGCATCATCGCGCCGGGGCCGATAGTATAAACGAATTCGGGCGACTGCACGGCACCAACGATTGTGAAACTGCGCTTTTGGCCTCGCAGATTGGCGCTGAAGCTGTCGCCGGGTCGAAAGTTGTTCGCCTCGGCAAAAGGGGCGTTGACGACGATTTCGCTTGTTACGGCGGGGTCGGGGAAACGGCCTTGGATCAGAAGCGGTAGGTTCAGAACCGGGTTTGTCTTTTCAGGGTATGACAGGATGCGACCCACAGCCGTGCGGGTGCGTCCCGGAATATCAAGGATCGCGGTTCCTGAAATCCGGGCCTCAACCCCTGCCACCCCGTCGATCTGGGCGATCTCGGACACCAGCGACAACGGTGCGCGCACTGTATGGGCAAAGACATCGGCAAAACGGTTGCGTTCATAGTATGCCGTTCGCGTCTCGGAAAGCGCGACGAACATCCCGACCGATGTCAGAAGGATCGCAACGCCGCAGGACAGCACCACAGCGATGGCGATGGCCTGTAACCAGAGCCGTTGAAAGTCGCGGAAGAGTTTTCGGTCAATCGCCTGCATGAGTGCTCACCAGACAATCTCGGACGGGGCGAGCCGTTCGGAGTTAATGCGGGTTTCGCTGATCTTGCCGTCCTGGAAGAAGATCACCCGATGTGCCATGCGCTGGATCTCGGCGTTGTGGGTGATGACCACTGTAGTGGTGCCGAAGCGTTCGTTGATGTCGCGCAATACTTCAAGAACCTGCACGCCGGTGGTGCTGTCGAGCGCGCCTGTCGGTTCGTCACACAGCAGGATCTGCGGGCGTTTCGCGATCGCTCGGGCGATGGCGACGCGCTGTTGTTCGCCACCCGACATTTCAGATGGGAAGTGGTCCATCCGGTCGCCAAGCCCGACAAGGCCAAGCGCTTCGTCGGCGGGCATCGGGTCGGCGGCGACGTCGGTGACAAGTTGCACGTTTTCGCGCGCCGTCAGGCTGGGAACCAAGTTATAGAACTGAAAGACAAAGCCTACGTGATCGCGGCGGTATTTGGTCAGGCCCCGATCCGTCATCTTGGTCAACTCGGTATTGTCAAACCAGACCCGGCCTTCGGTCGCGTGATCAAGCCCACCGAGGATGTTCAGAAGCGTCGACTTTCCGCTGCCCGAGGGCCCGAGAAGAACCGTCAACTCGCCCTTGAACAACTCAAGATCGACGCCGGCCAGTGCATAAACCTTCACCTCGCCCGTGTCATAGACCTTGGTAATGTTTTCGGTTCTGAAGATGATCTCGGGCACAATCTCTCTCGCTTTCTGGGTGCACTAAAGCGTGTGCAATCGGACGACGGACGGGTCTGAATGGTTCCAGTCACCCGTGGCATTCAGTTCTTCCAGAAACGCCTTCATGATGCGGTCTTCCTGCAAAGTGCCTTCTTCCGAATTGCCAAGCGACGCCTTGGCGACCAGCGCGTGACCCATGTCTGCATGGGCTGCGTTGAATGCTTTGATCGCTGGCGAATTCCCGCCGCTGGTCAGGAAGAGCGACACGGATTCAGGTAGGGTAATGTCAGACCGCAGCAGGCCGCGCAAAGGCGCGGCCGGGTAGGATGTCCAGACCGGCCCGCACAGGATAATGCGGTCATAGTCTGATAGCGACGAGAAGGACTGCGACGCCGATGCGCAGGTCTGTCTGAGGCTACTGTATCCGGCGCGCATATATCCGAAAGCGCCTTTGTAGCCCGGGGCGTTCAGCTCGATGATCGTCGCATCCAGCGTATCGGCTAGTTTTTTGGCGAGCCTACGGGAATGGCCTGAGCGGGAATAAACGACGATGCCGGTCTTTTTGGGTGTGTTGTCCATGGGTGTTCTCCGATGGTGCGGCATACTCATGACAGCTTGGGATGTGTGCTGCGTTGACAAAGATCAATCTGAGCAGCGGGGCGGGGGCCTATAAAAAATCGGAATTTGACGATCACCCTCCCGACCAAGTCGTTCAGGCTTGTGCGGAGAAAGAGTATTGTAACGAATTGAACCAAAAGGAGGATTTCTATGACTGCCAATCTGGGACGTGCGGATCGTGTGCTGAGGCTGCTGATCGGCCTTACTCTGTTGGTTGCGCCGCTTTTGAACACTCCGCCCATTTGGTCGGTTGGGGCTTGGGCTTATGTCAGCATGGCTGTCGGTCTGGTGCTGGCAGCAACAGCGCTGTTCAGTTTCTGCCCGATTTACAAAGTGTTTGGCATTTCGACGTGCCGGTTGTGATCCGGGCGAACTGTATTTGAGGTCTAGGCAATTGACATGGAGCCGCGGCCGGTCGCGCCAATGGAGTAGCAAAGTGCGCGCCCAGTGATTGCTACTGGCCAAGACCCAACAGTTTAGAAACAGGAGAAGACATCATGTCTTTGGACATTGGCGATACGTCCCGAATTTCACGATCGATACCACGAAGGGGGAGGTCGACTTTCATACATGGGCCAATGGGGCCTGGGTGTTCTTCTTCTCGCACCCGGCTGACTTCACGCCTGTTTGCACGACGGAAATGGGCCGCACGTCACAACTGGCCGGTGATTTCGCAGCGCGCAATACCAAACCGATCGGGCTGTCGACCGGTACCGTGGCCGAGGACGTGAAATGGATCGAGGATGTGAACGACACACAAAAACACAGATCTTCAGTTTGCAGATGCGCAAAGCATCGCGACACCTGCCGATTGGCGCCCCGGTGACAGGGTGATCATTCCGCCGTCGATCAGCAACGATCAGGCGAAAGAACTTTTCGTGCAAGGGTGGGACGAAGTGCGTCCTTATCTCAGGTTCACCGACGCCGCGTAATATTTGCATGATCCTGCGATGCGCCTGTGCGCCTTGGTTGAATACGTCTTCACGCGTTTGGGCGCTGTGATCTGCTGACAAGGAAGAGGGGACGCCTGGATGAACGTTATCGCCCTTGGTTTGCTTGGCAGTCTTGCCGCCGGCCTGATGACTGCGGTTGGGGCGTTGCCAATCCTGGTGGGCAAGGCTGTTTCGCGCAGAACAAACGACGTTCTATTGGGGTTTGCCGCCGGGGTCATGCTTTCTGCCTCGTATTTTTCCCTGATCATTCCGGGCCTTGAGATATCTGCGGGCCTTTATGGCGAAGGGGCGGTTCCGGCCCTCATCGCTGCAGGTGGGATTTTGCTGGGAGCGGCCGCAATTTACGCCCTGGACGAACGGGTGCCGCACCAGCACTTTATCAAAGGTCTTGAAGGCCCAAAAGCTGCGTCGGTTCGCAAGATCTGGCTATTCGTGATCGCGATCACGTTGCACAATGTTCCCGAAGGCTTGGCTGTCGGCGTCGGCTTTGGAGGCGGTGATATCGGTGCGGCAACCACGCTTGCGCTTGGCATCGGACTTCAAAACGCACCGGAAGGTCTGGCCGTCGCGCTCGCTCTTCAATCAGAAGGGTATGGCAAGATGTATGCCTTTCTCGTCGCTGCCGCGACGGGGCTGGTTGAGCCGATTGCAGGCCTTGCTGGTGTCATTGCGGTCAGTGCGTCGCAGATACTGCTTCCGTGGGGGCTGACCTTTGCGGCTGGCGCGATGATCTATGTAATCAGCAATGAAATCATCCCCGAAACTCATCGTCATGGGCACCACAAGGCCGCCACCACCGGCTTGATTGTCGGCGTTGTCGTCATGTTGTTTCTGGACGTGGTATTTGGGTGAACGCCGCGATCAGCCAGAGCAATAATTGGATCTCCGCATTGTTCGGAAAGGCGGTGGAACCGGCTTAAGTCACTCTGTGGTCTGCCCGTTGAAGTGCTCGTGGGAAGCATCGGCTTGGGCCTTGGTCTTGTGAACTGTGCCTTCAATATGCTCGGGCGGTCCGTAGATTGTATAGAGACGCAAAGGTTCCGTGCGTTCAGGTTCCTGACCGCGCAACGCCCGCCTGTTGGAACAGGAGCCGGACCTTTTCAGCGCCCCTAGCCATCGTCGCGGACTGTTGCGATGGTCATGTCATCGGCAGTGTCGATACTGGATGAAATCTGGGCTTTCAGAGTCCGGTCCATGGTGGCTACCTTTGTTCTGTCATCTAGTCAGCAACAATCAGAGCACAGGGGCGGGCAAGAGAAACTGATCAATAGCAAGGGGGCAATTAAGGCGGCGTTACGAAAATTCTCCTGAAAATTCCGGCTTACGCTTTAACGATCCTGGCGTTCATGCTCGCGGCAAGTATTCCGATTGCTTCGATCACTTGCAGGCATGGCTAAAGTGGTTATGCCTTTGCCAGTAGTTTTCCAATCTCTACCGCTTTTAGCACTCGCCCCGACGCAACAAGCTTTTCATCAATGACCAATCCGGGCGTTGACATCAGGCCATAACCGGCGATGGCGACAACGTCAGTCACTTTATCGATCTGTGGGTCGATCCCCGCGGTTTCAGCTGCGGCTTTTGTGTTGTCCGCGAGCGCGAGGCACTTCTTGCAGCCGGATCCCAGAATTTTGATGTTCATCTCTTCTCTCCGTTTTAAATGAGCAATTGGGACGCGCTGTTGAACACATAACCAATCACGATGATCCCCACCGTGACAATCGCGATAAAGATCACGAGTAAGGGCAGTTTGACGACCCGCTTGAGCATTATCACCGACGGCAACGATAGCGCGGTCACCGACATTATGAAGGCGAGCGCGGTCCCTACACCAACGCCCTTTTGAACCAGCGCTTCGGCTATTGGCAGGGTTCCGAAGATATCCGCATACATCGGGACGCCGGCAACGGTCGCAACAAAAACCGACCGCCATCTGTCCTGACCCAAAGTGGAAGCGATACAGCTTTCGGGAATCCAGTTGTGGATCGCGGCGCCAATACCGATGCCAATGAGGACAAACAGCCAGACGCGGTGCACGATATCCAGAACTTGCTCTCGTGCATATATCAGACGTTCTTCGCGACTAATCTTGCCATCGTTGTCGTGATCGCTGACTGGGCTTTGGAATACGAACGCCTCTACCTGACTTTCAAGCCTCAAAGATCCGATCAAGGTGCCACCGAGGACAGCTAGGATGAGGCCGACAACGACATAGCTCAACGCAATGGTCCAGTTAAAGATACTGGCAAGCAGGATCACCGAGGCGAGGTCAACCAGTGGCGATGATATCAAGAAGGAAAACGTCACGGAAAGTGGCAAACCGGCGCTGGTGAACCCGATGAACAAGGGAATGGATGAACATGAGCAGAAAGGCGTCAAAGTGCCCAGAAAAGCGGCCAGTGTGTTCGCACCCACACCCTTTCGCTGCCCCAGTATCCGGCGTGTGCGTTCGGGCGGAAAATAGCTCTGCACGTAGGAAATGGAAAAGATCAGGACCGATAAGAGGATGAAAATTTTGATGACGTCATAGATGAAGAAATGGACGCTGCCAGCAACACGATTGGCCATGTCCATCCCCAAACCATCTGCCAAGAACCATCTGCCAAGAACCATGTGACAAGATCAGAGAGCCATTGCATGCGCAGCAGCTGGTCATTCAGCCAGATAAGCAGTTCTTGCATTGGGCTGATTTCCTAAATGGGTTTGTTTCACCTCGCTTACAATTTAGCGAGCATTGGCACCTGATGGTGTGATTTTGAACAATACAAATGGGCCGGCGCCAAAGACTGCCCTTTTTACGCGACCTAGGCGGACGAACAAAAAAATCACCCGGATGGACACCTGCCTGCACGTTCCGTCAGAACCGCCAAACGTCCGGCATGTGACTATAGTGAACACCAAGCTCTACCATGAGAGCGCCGGATGTGGCGCATTTTGAAACCGACTTTTGAGGTGGGGGGTAAATGGATGTGCCGGTAATATTGTGGGCAATGGAGGAGCAGAGTCAGAGTGCCAGAACGCCGATTTCGGATGGATGGGACAACTGACGGCTGGGTTGCTTCTCGGCCAGCAAATTGGCAATGCCAGCATCGCGATCACCATCGAACTCTATTGCAAGCGCTGTGACTTGAGGCTCGATGATGGCCGTCTCGGTCCAACCCGGGTAGATGCAATTCACCGTGACAACTCCAGCCTTTCTGTCGCCAGAGGCGGCGTATTCCAACGCTGCGACGCGGTAAAGCCCGATCAGACCGACCTTCGATGCGACAAAGAGAGCCTTGTTGACCGACGCCTCTAGCCCGTGAACAGAGGCGATGTTAATGACGCGGCCATATCCGGCCTCGGACTTCGGCGGCAGCGCGCGCCGCATGGTATGAAACGCGCAGCTGACCGGCAGGTCCTGGAGAAACTGGACATTTATCTGGATGAGCAGATCGGGCGGCTTGTCATTATCGCGGAAGTGCAGCTGATGCCCGGTCTGTTCGCCGCGCTGAGATGATAAATCGACCGCCGCCGCCGGGCGGGGCACCGCACCGGACAGTTCCTGCTGCTTGGATCGGCGTCGAACACTCTGCTGCGGCAAAACGCTGAAACACTGGCCGGTCGGGTCAGCTACCACGAACTGACGCCGATCAGCCTGAACGAGGTCGGGCGGGGCCATGCAGTCGTTGTGGTTGCGCGGCGGATTTCCCGAAAGCTATCTGGCCGGAACCGACCGCCAAAGCCTGACGTGGCGCGAGGATTTCATTCGCACCTATCTGGAGCGCGACATTCCGATGTTGGGACCCCGCGTGCCTGCCGAGATCCTGCGCCGGTTCTGGACCATGCTGGCGCATTTTGCAGGGTGGGTTGATGAATGCGGCGAAGATCGCGTCTAGTCTGGGTGTCGCGGAACGTCTTTTGGTTTATGCAGGAGATCGCGAAGTGTCGGGGCAGGGAAGCCCGCGGGCGATGCCCCTGAGCGATGCAATTGCAAGGCTTGCGGCGATCGACACCCGTTAGGCTTTGTCGGCGGATTGCCGGATTGCCCAAAGCGTCAGAACGGGGCCGATTAGTTCGAAGGCGATTGTGGTTCCGATGGTCAGAGCGATGATCTGGTCGGCATAGTCCGGCAAAGCATTGGCGGCGATAAGAGCCATACCAACCGCCACCCCGGCTTGCGGCAACAGCGCTAGACCAAAGAGACGGCGCTCTGGTGCGGGTGCCCCACCGAGGTGCGCGCCGAGCCATCCACCGGCAATCCG
>JAHRVD010000337.1 GCA_019090845.1 Marinosulfonomonas sp. | reverse complement strand
TTGACCCCAATGGTTGTGACCACTGGATCAGTGATGACGGTATCGAAGGATATTTGTCTCAGCGGTTGGCTCGCGACGGCAAACCCGTATGTTCCGGAACAGCCCTGTCGAACACAGCTATCGGCGGCTTCAAAAGCGGTTCACCCGTCGGAGACCCGATCTGACGTTCAGTTGGCGCATATTTTGCGAAATCGAATTAGAAAGCTATCATTTTCGTGACAATTGCAGCTTGTGCTTGCGCCTTTGGCATCAAATTGGCACGATTGGTTGAAACGCCAAGCGAACGGAGACATTTTTGGGAATCAGTGCAATTTCATCACCGTCATCGCCTCAGGATGCCCATGAAAAGCTGCTCGAATTTTCCGATAACCGACTGCTTATTGATCTGTGCGGCGAATTTGACCGCAATCTGGCGCAGATAGAAGAAAACCTTGACGTGCAAATAGTGCGCCGCGGCAATCAACTGGTTGTCGTGGGACAAGAAGCTGCGTGCAACAAAACCGCGCAAGTGCTGACAGGGCTTTACGCCAAGCTGGAAGCCGGGCGGCCAATAGATGCCGGTGAAATTGACGGTGAATTGCGCATGGGGGCGGCGGTTCGCGACGACCAGTTGGAAATGTTTCGCGGCGGCAAGGTCGAGATCAAGACACGAAAAAAATCGGTGCACCCGCGCACCGCTGCCCAAAGCGCCTATGTGCAATCGCTTTTTGAAAATGAACTGGCATTCGGAATTGGCCCTGCAGGCACCGGCAAGACCTATCTGGCGGTGGCCGTTGGCATCAATATGTTCATTGGCGGCCATGTGGACCGGATTATTCTGTCGCGTCCTGCGGTCGAGGCAGGCGAGCGGCTTGGCTTTCTGCCCGGTGACATGAAAGATAAAGTCGACCCCTACATGCAGCCGCTTTATGACGCGCTGAATGACTTTTTGCCAGACAAGCAACTGGCCAAACTGATCGAAGAAAAGCGCATTGAAATTGCACCGCTGGCGTTTATGCGCGGGCGCACGCTTTCCAACGCATTTGTGGTCTTGGACGAGGCGCAGAACGCCACCACGATGCAGATGAAGATGTTCCTGACCCGTCTGGGTGAAGGCAGTCGCATGGTGATTACCGGTGACCGCTCGCAGGTGGATCTGCCGCGTAACGTTCCCAGTGGTCTTGCCGATG
Organism: Marinosulfonomonas sp.; assembly: GCA_019090845.1. Taxonomy (GTDB): domain Bacteria; phylum Pseudomonadota; class Alphaproteobacteria; order Rhodobacterales; family Rhodobacteraceae; genus NORP110. The sequence continues at coordinate 7,714 of JAHRVD010000337.1, read as the reverse complement.
CCGAACGTCTGTTAAAGTCGATCAAGAAAATCAGTTTCAATTATTTCACTTCAAAAGATGTGGTTCGCCATCCGCTGGTTGGGAAAATAATCGAAGCCTATGACGCTGACGGCGATGCCTGAACTGGTTGATACTCGGATCGAGGATGTGCGCTGGGCTGACCTGGGTCTGAAACAGCTTTCACAAACCGCATGTGGTGCGGCGTTAACCCGTTTGGGTCTGGACCCGGCAGCATTTGAGATTAGCCTTTTGGGGTGTGACGACGCAACGATTGCGGCGCTGAACAGTGATTTTCGCGGCAAACCTACCGCCACTAACGTTCTGTCATGGCCAAGCGTTGATCGGGCGGCCGATACCCCCGGCAAAACGCCCGAAGCGCCAAAAACCGATCCGGCAGGTAGAACCGAACTTGGCGATATCGCCATCGCATTCGACACCTGTGAGCGCGAGGCAAATGTATCCGAAACGCCGATGCATGCCCATGTGAGCCATCTATTGGTTCATGGGACCTTGCACCTGTTGGGTTATGACCACATATCGAACAAAGATGCGGCCCTTATGGAGGGGCTGGAGGTCGAGATACTTGCCACGCTTGGCATTCCCGACCCATATTGCAATGAAACGAACAAAAATGACGGTAATACCGGAAAGGACTAATGGGCGACGCAGACGCAGGATCTTCTGGCGCAGCGCAAGGCGCGCACGATCCCGATAACAGACAGCAACGCGGCTTTTTGGGCCGTATTATTGATGCCCTCAGTCCTTCGGACAGCCCGGATTTTCACCCGGCGAATTCTGATGCAGATGGCCTTGACGCGGCGGCAGGTTTGCCACACGGAATGGTCAATCTGCGCCGGATGCGGGTTGAAGACGTGGCCGTGCCCAAGGCCGAGATTGTCGCGGTTCCCACGGATATCAAAAAAGACGATCTGGTTCAGGTTTTTCGAAAAAGCGGGCTATCGCGATTGCCGATCTACAAGGGCACTCTGGATACGCCAATCGGCCTTGTTCACCTAAAGGATCTGGCCCTAAAACATGGTTTTAACGGCAAGGGGCCGCGCTTTAACTTGCGCAAAATGGCCCGGCCTTTGCTGTTTGCGCCTCCCTCGATGCCAATTGGTGTGCTGCTGCAAAAAATGCAGAGCGAACGCACGCATATGGCGCTGGTGATTGACGAATACGGTGGCGTGGACGGGCTGGTGACGATTGAGGATTTGATCGAGCAGGTGATCGGCGAGATTGAGGATGAACACGACATCGCCGAGGGCGAGTATTGGGTTATCGAGAAGCCGGGCTGCTATCTGGCGCAGGCCAAAACGCCGTTAGAGGACTTCGAAGCCGAGATTGGGATGCGTCTGATCGAGGATGCAGACGAGGAAGAAATCGATACTCTTGGCGGGCTGGTTTTTGTGCTGACCGGGCGTGTGCCAACCCGAGGCGAGATTGTGCCCCATCCAAGTGGGGCCGAATTTGAGGTCGTTGATGCTGATCCGCGACGGGTAAAGCGGTTGCGCGTGCGGCTGCCCCATCTTGAGAAAGATGACTGACGCGGCGCCTGCCCGCTGGTGGCCACCGGGTAGCGTAACGGGATGGCGGGGCCTTGTGCTTGCGGGCACGGCGGGCCTTTGTATCGCTCTTGGGCAAGCACCTTTTGATTTGTTCTGGATCGCCTTGCCCGGGCTGGTTCTGGCTGTTTTTCTGGGTGTTGCCGCCACCACCGCAAAACTGGCTTTTCGCAGGGGTTTTGCAACTGGGTTCTTTTTTGCGGCGCTGACCCTGCAGTGGATTATTGAGCCCTTTCTGGTGGATATTGCTGCACATGGTCTGTTGGCCCCGCCTGCAATGATCGCAATGGCGTCCGGTTTTGGTCTGTTTTGGGGGCTGGCTTTCTGGGCAACACACAAGGGGGTGGCATCGGCGCGGCCCGCCCGGTTCGTGTTGCTGGCAGTGTGCCTGAGCGCCAGCGAAATGCTGCGGTCCTATATATTCACCGGTTTCCCTTGGGCGCTGACGTCCTACATTTGGATCGACACACCAGTTTATCAGGCCGCCGCGCTGATCGGCCCGCATGGGGTGGGCTTTCTGACGCTGCTGATTGCTGCGGGCATTGGCCTGGCCCTGTCGGGACGCAAGGTCATGGGGGTTCTTCTGGCCATTATATCCAGCGCAACTGTCGCCTCGTTCGCAGGCGTCGGCGCATCTGAAAAAGCGCCTTTGGCTGTCGATCGTCCGATTGTGCGACTGATCCAGCCAAATGCCGATCAGCGCGAAAAATGGGACCCGCAGATGATGCCGGTTTTTTATGAACGCCAACTGACATTGACCAGCGAGCCGTCCGAGCTTGAACCCGATCTGGTAATCTGGCCCGAAGTTTCGGTGCCATTCCTGCTGAACGACGAAGACGCGCCATTTTGGGAGATTGCCAGCTCAGCCGGCAGTGCAACTGTCATTTTGGGGGCGCAGCGCCTTGATGGTCCGCGCGCCTTTAACAGCCTTGCTGTGTTGGGTGCAGACGGTTCGGTTGATGCAATATACGACAAAAAGCATCTGGTGCCATTTGGTGAGTATATCCCGGGCGAGTTCTTTCTCAGTCGGTTGGGGTTGCGGGCCTTTACGGCCAAATACGGCTTTGGTTACAGCGCCGGAACCGGACCTGCCTTAATTGATCTGGGCGATCTTGGGCGGGCGCTGCCAATGATTTGCTACGAGGGGATTTTCCCCCATGAATTGCGCCGGGCGGACGAGCGCCCGGACTGGATGTTGATGATAACCAATGACGCGTGGTTTGGAACATTTTCCGGCCCGTGGCAGCATCTGGCGCAAGCACGCGCGCGCGCGATTGAGACCGGTTTGCCGATGGTTCGCGTCGCAAATACCGGAATTTCGGCGGTGATTGATGCAGGCGGAACAATCATCGCCTCGATGGATCAGGGCGTGGCTGGCCGTCTGGATGTGGCGCTGCCAACGGCCAAACCGGCGACACTCTATTGGAAATCAGGCGACATTCCTGTGCTTTTGCTACTGATTGTTGTTGGATTAGGGGCACTTGCACCACGGCGAGCATAATCCCATTGACCCAAGCATCCGGGATGGTTACCTCGGCTGGATCAATGGTCACAACGGCTTCCTGACGTGACCAAATTTGAATAATGGAGCGATCTCATGTCACGACAGAACTATATTTTCACCTCGGAATCCGTTTCCGAGGGTCATCCCGATAAAGTCTGCGACCGGATTTCAGACGCCGTTCTGGACGCTTTCCTGAGCGAAGAACCTGAAGCACGGGTAGCTTGCGAAACCTTTGCGACGACAAACCGAGTGGTTATCGGCGGCGAGGTTGGCCTGTCGGACAAGGACAAACTGGCCGATTATATGGGCCGGATTGACGGTATCGCGCGCGATTGCATCAAAGATATCGGCTATGAGCAGGATAAGTTTCACTGGAACACGCTTGAAGTGTCCAACTACCTGCACGAACAATCCGCCCATATTGCCCAAGGTGTGGACGCGGCGGCGGACAAAGATGAAGGTGCGGGCGATCAGGGGATCATGTTTGGCTATGCCACGAATGAAACCCCGGAACTTATGCCAGCGCCGATCCAGTATTCGCACGCAATTTTGCGCCGTCTGGCCGAGGTGCGTAAATCCGGGCAGGAACCTTCGCTGCGTCCAGACGCAAAATCGCAAATCTCGCTGCGTTATGAAGATGGCAAGCCGGTCGAGGTGACCTCGATCGTTCTGTCCACCCAGCATGCTGGCGAAGATCAGACATCCGATGATATTCGCGCAATCGTAGAACCGCATATTCGCGATGTTCTGCCTGCTGAATGGATTACCAATAACACCGAATGGTGGGTGAACCCGACCGGCACTTTCGTTATCGGCGGGCCGGATGGTGACGCTGGCCTGACCGGGCGCAAGATCATCGTGGATACCTATGGTGGCGCCGCGCCCCATGGTGGCGGTGCGTTTTCTGGCAAAGATCCGACCAAGGTTGATCGTTCGGCAGCTTATGCTGCGCGCTATCTGGCCAAAAATGTGGTGGCCGCCGGTTTGGCCGAACGCTGCCTGATCCAACTGTCCTATGCAATCGGCGTGGCCAAGCCATTGTCGATTTATGCTGATACCTTTGGCAGCGGCGATGTTGATCCTGTTGCCCTTGAAAAGGCCATCGAAAGTGTGATGGATCTGACCCCCCGTGGTATTCGTGAACACTTGCAGATGAACCGCCCGATCTATCAACGCACGGCGGCCTATGGCCATTTTGGCCGCGCACCAGAAGCAGACGGCGGCTTTAGCTGGGAAAAGACCGATCTGGTCGAGGCCCTGAAAAAGGCTGTCTAAGGCGGGCAAACCGGGCTTGACCCGGACCGTTAGCAATTGAGATAAGCCCCGGATGAATTTCCGGGGCTTTTTTTATGACTAACGGCCATCATCCAAGCGGCGCGCCGTGGCGCAATTTTCATGGTCGCCGTCAGGGCAAGACGATGAACAAGGTGTTGCATGAGTTTCTGGATCAGGATCTGGAAGGTCTGTCACCCGGCCCTGTTGGTTGGGATGTGAACCCTGATCGCGCGCCGCTGGATATGGGCGCGCGCTTTGGCGGCAGGCCGGTGTGGCTAGAGGTTGGCTTTGGCAGTGGCGAGCATCTGGTGCATCAGGCGGTAATAAATCCGGGCGTTGAATTTATCGGCTGCGAGCCGTTCATGAACGGCGTTGCAACCCTGCTGGGCAAAATTCGCGCTGCGGGCGTTAGCAATATTGCCGTTCATCCGGGGGACGCGCGTGATTTGTTTGATGTCTTGCCAGAAGGCTCGATCGAGCGGGCGTTTTTGCTTTATCCCGATCCCTGGCCGAAAAAGCGCCACCACAAACGGCGTTTTGTGACCCGGCAACACCTAGAACCGCTGGCGCGGAGCCTGAAAACCGGTGCTAGGTTTCGTGTGGCAACAGATATTCCCGATTATGTGCGTCAGACGGTGGAACAGGTGCCGCTAAATGGCTTTGAGCGGTTGGTTGGGCGCACGAACGATTGGCACCAGCCTTGGGATGACTGGCTATCCACCCGATACGAACAAAAGGCCCTGCGCGAAGGGCGGGTGCCACATTATTTGACGTATCGACGCACCTGAAGCGTCAGGCGGTCTGGCATGGACCCGCCGTTTGGCTTGGTCTATCACCCAGAGCAATACTGACCAAAAGGAAACCCCATGTCCGGCCACGGTGCCCCCATTCCCATGACCTCGCACCCCTGCGGTGCACTTACCGGCACCGCCGAGGTTCCCGGTGACAAATCCATTTCGCATCGCGCCTTGATTTTGGGTGCAATGGCTGTTGGTGAAACGCATATTACCGGGCTTCTTGAGGGGCAGGACGTGCTAGACACAGCCGCAGCGATGCGCGCTTTTGGCGCGGATGTGCGCCAGATTGGCCCGGGTGAATGGCGTGTGCATGGTGTCGGTGTTGGTGGTTTTGGCGAACCGGATCAGGTGATAGATTTTGGCAATTCGGGCACCGGCGCACGACTGGTGATGGGGTGTATGGCGAGCAGTCCGATCACGGTAACATTTACCGGTGATGCGTCGCTGCGTTCGCGCCCGATGGCGCGGATCACCGATCCGATAGCGCTGTTTGGTGCGCAGTCATTTGGTCGGACAGGGGGGCGCTTGCCGATGACGATCATCGGGGCCGCGAACCCGGTTCCGGTGCGTTACACGGTGCCGATGCCCTCTGCTCAGGTGAAATCGGCTGTTTTGCTGGCCGGGTTGAATGCGCCGGGCCAGACGGTGGTGATCGAAAAAGAAGCCACGCGCGATCACACGGAACGCATGTTGGCGGGCTTTGGCGCGGATATCAGCGTCGAAGCTACCTACGAAGGCCGGGTGATTACCCTGACCGGGCAGCCAGAATTGAAACCACAATCGGTTGCTGTGCCGCGCGATCCGTCCTCGGCCGCTTTTCCGGTTTGTGCGGCGCTGATCGTCGAAGGTTCTGACATCACGGTGCCCGGCGTCAGCCAGAACACCACGCGCAACGGCATCTACACCACGCTGCTTGAAATGGGCGCTGATATAGCATTTGAAAACGAACGCGAAGAAGGCGGCGAACCCGTCGCCGACCTGCGGGTGAAATTTTCGTCGCTGAAGGGTGTCGAGGTGCCCCCCGAACGCGCCGCCAGCATGATCGACGAATACCCGGTTCTGTCGGTGGTTGCGTCTTTTGCAACGGGCAAAACGGTGATGCGTGGCGTCAAAGAGCTGCGGGTCAAGGAAAGTGATCGGATTGATGCGATGGCGCGCGGGCTGCAGGCCTGCGGTGTCACGATTGAAGAAGACCAAGACATGCTGACCGTGCACGGGCAGGGGCCGGGTGGCGTGCGTGGCGGGGCGACCTGCGCCACACATCTGGATCACCGGATTGCGATGAGCTTTCTGTTGCTTGGGATGGCGGCGAAAACCCCTGTTAGTATTGATGATTGCGGTCCCGTGGCCACGTCTTTTCCCGTGTTTGAACCGCTGATGGCTGATCTGGGCGCGCGGCTGGAGCGTGACGTAAAATGACCAACGGCTGGAAACTGTATTGGCTATTGGTCGCGTTTTGGCTGGTATTGGTTTGCGCGATGTTTTTTTGGTCGCTGCCCTTTATCACACAGGCTGCGGGTGGATTGGTGCCATTTGATGCGCGCCCAACAGGGTATTCATTTGAAGACGCGCAACAGTTTTTGTCTGCATTGTCGGGCGAAGGCCGGGCATTTTATCTGGGAACCCAACATTGGCTTGATCTGATCTATCCGGCTGTTCTGGCTGGGGTTCTGATTGTACCGCTGCGCTGGTTCAGCGCCAACTGGCCGCTGGTGCTTCGCGTCGCGCTGATTGCCACGCCGCTGATAGGCGGGGTTGCCGATTACCTGGAAAATGCCGCCGTGTCCCGGATGCTGCTGTCTGGTCCTGATGAACTGACACAGGATATGGTCGCTGCTGCGCATTATTGGACGATGACCAAGTCGACGATGACAAGCGTTGCCATGACGGCGTTACTGGCGTGCCTGATCGTTGCGGCTGCACGCCACTTGATCCAACGGAAATCCCGATCATGACGTTTACGGTTGCCATCGACGGGCCTGCGGCTGCGGGCAAGGGAACGATCTCACGTGGGGTGGCGGCCAAATTTGGCTTTGAGCATCTTGATACGGGCCTGCTTTATCGTGCCACGGGGCGGCGGGTGTTGCGCGGGGATGACCCGGTCACAGCCGCCGGGGCGCTGCAACCGGAGGACTTGCTTGGCGATGATCTGCGCAGCGGCGAAGTTGCGCAGGCAGCGTCGCGTGTTGCGGCTATTCCGGCGGTCCGGGCGGCGCTGGTCGAGTTTCAGCGCGCATTTGCCCGTCGCGCCGGGGGTGCGGTTCTGGATGGGCGCGACATTGGCACGGTTATCTGCCCGGATGCGGATGTGAAATTATATGTCACAGCGTCCGATGACGTGCGCGCAGAGCGGCGATTTCAGGAACTTCGGGCGGCAGGGGCGGATGTGACGTTGCAATCTGTTTTGGCAGATCTGGCCGAGCGGGACGCACGTGATGCAGGGCGCGACACCGCGCCGACCAAGCAGGCCGAGGATGCATTTTTGCTGGATACGTCGGGCATGACGATCGAGGCCGCGTTGGCCAAGGCAGTGCAGGTGGTGGGCGCTGTGTATTCGTCAGGCGGATAACGCG
>JAHRVD010000336.1 GCA_019090845.1 Marinosulfonomonas sp. | reverse complement strand
AATGTCCGCCACTGGCTGCGGTTTTGCCAACTTCGACGCAGGAGGTCGTGGAAGTGCTGCGAATTTGCCACCGCGAAAACGTGCCAGTGGTGCCGCGCGGCTCTGGCACCTCGCTGGCCGGGGGTGCATTGCCGACGGCCGATTGCATTGTGCTGGGGGTTGCACGACTAAATCAGGTTCTGGAAACCGATTATGATAACCGCTTTATTCGGGTGCAGACCGGACGCACAAATCTGTCTGTAAGCGGGGCGGTGGAAGAGCGCGACTTTTTCTACGCGCCCGACCCATCCTCGCAGCTGGCCTGCGCTATTGCGGGAAATATCGCGATGAATTCCGGCGGTGCACATTGTCTGAAATATGGTGTGACAACGAACAATCTGCTGGCCGTTACCATGGTTCAGATGGATGGCACGGTCGTTGAAATCGGCGGGGCACATATGGATGCGGGCGGTCTGGATTTGCTGGGGCTTATTTGTGGATCTGAAGGGCAATTGGGTGTCGTTACGGAAGCAACATTGCGAATTTTGCCCAAACCCGAAGGTGCCCGACCGGTTTTGATCGGCTTTGATTCCAACGAAGTCGCGGGGGCCTGTGTTTCGGACATTATAAAAGCCGGGCTATTGCCTGTAGCGATCGAATTTATGGACCGCCCCTGTATTCGCGCAACCGAGGAATTTGTCGGCGCCGGCTATCCCGATTGCGAGGCGCTGCTGATCGTCGAGGTCGAAGGCTCGCCTGCCGAAATAGACGAACAACTGGGCCTGATCAAAGAAATTGCGCGGTCCCATAACCCGGTTGAACTGCGTGAAAGCCAATCTGCCGAGGAAAGCGAAAAAATCTGGCTGGGTCGGAAATCAGCGTTCGGCGCAATGGGCCGGATAAACGATTATATGTGTCTGGACGGAACAATACCGGTGTCCTCGCTGCCCTTTGTGTTGAAACGGATAGGCGAACTGTCGGGAAAATACGGGCTGGACGTGGCCAACGTGTTTCATGCGGGCGACGGGAATATGCATCCGTTGATCCTTTATGATGCAAATAAACCCGGCGATCTGGAGCTATGCGAACAATTCGGGGCCGAGGTTCTAAAATTGTGCGTAGAGGTCGGCGGTTGCCTGACCGGCGAACATGGCGTGGGCGTCGAAAAACGAGACCTGATGAATGTGCAATTCTCCGGCGATGACCTAGAGGCTCAGTTGCAGGTCAAGGACGTGTTTGATCCAAAATGGTTGCTGAATCCGGCTAAGGTGTTTCCACTGGAAGCCACCCGCTTGCGGCGGGCGGCATGACGCCGAATTCAGAACGTGATCTTGCCGGTATTGTCGCCGAAGCAAAAGGGCCGCTGGCAATTCGTGGCGGCGGCACCCGACCGATTGGGACACCGGTGGACGGTGACGCGCTGTCGCTTGGCGGGTTAAGCGGGATCGAGCTGTATGAGCCCGGCGCGCTGACGCTGGTGGCAAAATCAGGCACGCCGCTGGCCGAAATTGAAGCAACGCTTGCCGCGCAGGATCAGCGCTTGGCATTCGAGCCGATGGACCACCGGGCCTTGTTGGGAACAAAGGGCACACCGACGATAGGCGGCGTTGTCGCGGCCAATGTTTCCGGGCCAAGGCGCGTGCAGTCAGGGGCCTGCCGCGACTATTTACTGGGCGTGCGGTTTGTCGATGGAACCGGTCGCGTCATTAAGAACGGCGGGCGGGTGATGAAGAACGTCACCGGCTATGATCTGGCCAAGCTGATGGCCGGATCATTTGGCACGCTGGGTGTGTTAAGCCAAGTGTCGCTAAAGGTGTTGCCGCAGGTTGAAACAACCGCCAGCCTGATGATTCAAGGTCTAAGCGATGCTTGCGCGATCTCGGCCCTGTCGGCCGCTTTGGGATCCCCGTTCGAAGTAACCGGCGCGGCGCATTCCCGTGATGACACGGGCAGACCGATCACGCTTGTCCGGTTGGAAGGTTTTGAAAATTCAGTGGCTTACCGTTCGGACCGCTTGCAGGATTTGCTGAAAACCTATGGCGATGTCCAAGTGTTGAGTGAACCGGAAAAGGTGGCAAAGCAGTGGCGAAACATTCGCGATGTCGAGGCGTTCAAGGGCGATCCCCGCGATATCTGGCGCCTGTCAGTCAAGCCTTCGGACGCGCCCGGATTGGTGGCGCGGATGCCTGTCGGGTGTGATGTGGTTTATGATTGGGGCGGCGGCCTGATCTGGGCGGCTTGCCAGCCGGGCACTGACCTGCGCGCCGGTTTGGGCAATTTTGCAGGCCACGCCACATTGATCCGGGCGAGTGGGGCAACACGAAAAAAAATCCCGGTGTTTCACCCCGAACCTGCACCGATTGCGGCGATCACAGCGGGCTTGCGCGCCAAATTTGATCCTCGCGGTATCCTGAACACCGGGTTGATGGGCTAGGATATGAAAACAGAATTCACCCCAGAGCAACTGCGCGATCCAGCTATCATGCGCGCTAACGAAATCTTGCGCGCCTGTGTGCACTGTGGGTTTTGCACTGCGACCTGTCCCACATATCAGGTTTTGGGGGATGAACTGGACAGCCCGCGCGGGCGAATTTATCTGATCAAGGACATGTTGGAAAACGACCGTCCGGCCGACGCCAAGACGGTGAAACATGTGGACCGATGCCTGTCGTGTCTGGCCTGCATGACGACCTGCCCGTCGGGTGTGCATTATATGCATCTGGTCGATCACGCCCGCGCCCATATCGAAAAAACCTATAAACGCCCCGTGTTTGAGCGTGTTTTGCGATGGTCGCTGGCACGTATATTGCCCTATCCGGGGCGCTTCCGTTGGGCGCTGATGGGTGCGAAAATCGCGCGGCCATTGCGCCATCTGGTGCCTGATCCGCGCTTGCGGGCGATGCTGGATATGGCGCCCCAAAAAATCCCGCCGGTTTCGCGCAATGACGACCCACAGGTGTTTGGGGCCAAAGCCAAGCGCAGGATGCGCGTGGCACTTATGACCGGCTGTGCGCAGCGGGCGCTGAATACAGAGATTAACGATGCAACGATCCGCCTGCTGCGAAGGCTGGGGTGCGAAGTGGTGGTGGCGCGCGGCGCCGGGTGTTGCGGCGCGCTGGTGCATCACATGGGAAAGGCGGATGAAAGCCACCTTGCTGCGGCCAAAAACATCCGCGCGTGGTGTGATGAGATGGATGACGAAGGACTGGACGCAATCGTCATCAACACCTCGGGTTGCGGGACGACTGTGAAGGATTATGGGCATATGCTGCGCAACGACCCACTGGCAGGTGACGCCGCGCGGGTGTCAGAAATATCAATGGATATCAGTGAGTTGCTGGAAAAGCTCGATTTCCCGGATCGGGATATGGGGGTGCGGGTTGCGTATCACGCGGCCTGTTCCTTGCAACATGGGCAACAGATAACCAGCGCCCCAAAAGACTTGCTGCGCCGGGCGGGGTTTGAGGTTGTTGAACCGGCTGACGCGCATTTGTGTTGTGGCTCGGCGGGAACATATAATCTGCTGCAACCCGAGATTTCAGGGCAGCTAAAAAAGCGCAAAATCGACACGCTGGAAAACTGCGCCCCGCAGGTTATCGCCGCCGGAAATATCGGCTGCATGATGCAGATCGGCAGCGCAACGGATATTCCTGTCTTGCATACCGTTCAGTTGCTCGACTGGGCAACCGGCGGGCCGAAACCGCCTGAACTGTCCTTATTCAAGCCTTAATTCCGCCAAAGCCCCTGCCTATTCCAAATAGGAACAACAGGAGCAAGCGTGCGAAAATTACTATTCACCGCATTGATCTGGGTGCTGGCCGCAACGGCTGCCACCGGCGAGGACAGCTCTGCATTAAAGACGCTCACAACCGGCAATGACAACCGTGGCTGGGAGGCCGTGGGTCGCCTGAACATGGGTGGGCGTTCGTTTTGCACAGGTGCGCTGATCGCTCCTGATTTGGTTTTGACGGCCGCACACTGCCTTTATAGCCGCCGAAATGGTCAGTTGATCCGGGCCGAGGACATCGAGTTTCTTGCCGGATGGCGAAATGGGCGGGCCAATGCCTATCGGGGTGTAAATCGTGTGGTTGCTCACCCGGATTTTAAGTTTGTTCAAGGCGACCGTGTTAGCCGGGTCGCAATTGATCTTGCCCTTCTGAGGTTGGACAAACCGGTTCGCAATAGCACCGTAAATTATTTTGAAACCGCTGAGAGGCCACGCAAAGGTGCGCAGGTAGGCGTCGTATCCTATGGGCACGACCGAGCCGAAAGCCCCGCTTTGCAAGAGATTTGCCATGTTCTGGCACGTCAGTCCGGGACGCTCGTTTTATCTTGTGATGTAGATTTCGGATCATCCGGTGCTCCTGTGTTCACGATTGACGAAGACGGGCGCGCGCGGATCGTTTCTGTGATATCATCCAAGGCGGATATTCGCGGCCGCCCCGTTGCCTTGGGCACCAGTCTGCAAAAGCCACTGGCAGCACTGCGCGCGATCATGGCGACCAAGCCGCTTGATGATCCTGCATCTAAAACCACCGCACGCGTTTTCACACTCGCACCCAGAAATCAGGGATCGGGCCCGCGTTTTATCCGGCCGTAGAACAGGATGCAGATGTTTCGTT
>JAHRVD010000335.1 GCA_019090845.1 Marinosulfonomonas sp. | reverse complement strand
GGTGCACCCATTCAGGAGCCAGTCGCCTGGCACGGGCCGATAGTGATGAACACAACCGAAGAGCTGATTGAGGCCTTTGACGACCTGCGAAATGACAGGTTCATACAGCCTGCCAATCAGTGATAAAACTTTTCAAAAGGAACACGAAATGGGACTTCTGCAAGACGGTAAATGGGTCGATCAATGGTACGACACCAAGGCCTCTGGTGGGCGCTTTGTGCGCAAGGCTCCGCAGTTTCGCAACTGGATCACGGCTGACGGCGGACCGGGTTCAAGTGGAACCGGTGGTTTCAAGGCTGAAGCCGGGCGCTATCATCTTTATGTGTCCTTCGCCTGTCCATGGGCGCACCGCACGTTGATCTTTCGTGCGTTAAAGGGGCTAGAGGCTATGATCACTGTCTCTGTCGTGCACTGGTACATGGCTGAAGAGGGCTGGACCTTTCAAGTGGGCGACGGCGTGATGCCGGATACCGTCAACGGCGCCACGCTTTTGCATCAGATTTATACCAAGGTACAGCCGGACTATACGGGCCGGGTTACAGTGCCAGTTCTTTGGGACAAGAAAACTAAGACCATCGTGTCCAATGAGTCATCGGAAATCATCCGGATGCTGAATTCGGCCTTTGACGGGATTGGGGCGAAGGTGGGTGACTATTACCCGGAACAGCACAGGGCAGAGATCGACACACTGAACGACAGAATATACGATACCGTGAACAATGGTGTCTACAAAGCGGGCTTTGCTACAACGCAGCGAGCCTATGAAGAAGCGGTAGTTCCTTTGTTTGACACGCTCGACTGGCTGGAAGAACGCCTGAGCAAACAGCGTTACCTGACCGGTGCTGCCGTTACCGAGGCTGACTGGCGTTTGTTCACAACTCTGGTTCGTTTCGATCCAGTTTATGTCGGTCATTTCAAATGTAACATCCACCGGATTGAGGACTACCCGAACCTGTCGAGCTATGTGCGAGACTTATACCAGCAACCGGGGGTTGCAGGAACGGTTCGCATGGATCACATCAAAAGTCATTACTACGCCAGCCACGCATCAATCAATCCATCAGGAGTGGTGCCTGTTGGGCCAGAAGTGGACTTCACGACGCCACATGACCGCGCGAAACTGGGTTAGGAGGGCACGCGTTGGATTACATCGGGATCAGAATAGACCCTCTGCTAGATTGTGCCACAATAGACTGGACTTCGCGACCGCCAGGAGTGGTACTGTATAGACAAGGCGCTCTTGGTATTCTGCGCGACAGCGGCATACTTCCCTACACCCGGGATTGCCGGGCTCTCCCAGTACAAACCCTGGATTTCTCAGGGTCGTCACCGGAGAAAACCATGACCGTACGAATCGCACCAGCTTCTGAGATTGCTGGACCCAATTCCAGAACCAAACCCCGGATGGGTGCACTGAGTACAGATCTGGACAGCTTGACAAAACTTGACCGGAGCGAGCTCGTCGTCCGGTGGGCGCGACATTCGATGCACCTCCGCCAAAACACTTATCAGCACCGTTCATGATCAAAGCGATTGGCTTTGAGATGCAATGCAAGACGTTGGGCGGGTAGTTCCAAATTGACAGAACGCCAACTCAAGGCAATTGCTCGTGGCGGCGTCGCCAAAGTCGGTGAAATTTTGAATCGGAACGTAGTCAAAGCCAGGCATTGGTTCGAAGCGATTAAACGAAGCGAGACATTCGCCGAGGTTGGAGCCCGGGAGGGCACTTCAAAACGACGGGTTCAGGATGTCGTTGACCTGGCATTCCCGGCGCCGGATATTCTGAAACAGATCATCTCCGGAACCCGGCCCGTGTATGTAACATCCGACTTTCTGATTAAACAGGGTATGCTAGGGCGCTGGTCGGATCAGCGAGACCTGACTGGAGAGAATAGCGATTGCCTATCAGCTGGAACGGATTGCCAGTGGCGAAATCACCCGGCTCATCATCACCATGCCACCACGGTCTCAAAAGTCGATTGCGGTATCTGTCGCCTTTCCCGCCTAGCTATTGGGGCAGGATCCAAAGCGACGTATTCTGGCGGTATCTTATGCCGAAGCCCTGTCTGAAAAGCTGGCACTTGATTACCTAAAACTTATTGAGGCGCCGTGGTATCGGGACGCTTTCCCGTTGGTTCGCATTGCCAAGGGCAAGGCGGCGCGGGCTGATTTTGAAACCACTCGCGGTGGTGGCCGGTTCTCGGCCTCAATCGGAGGCGCATTGACCGGACGTGGCGGTGACATCATCATTATGGATGATCCGCATAGGCCCGAAGATGCGGCATCCGATGTCAAGCGGCAACAGTGCCCTGAAATCCGGGAGATCATTCCCAAAGACGACAAGGCCACCCGCATGCTCAGTGTGACCGGTCTGATCGAAGGCGGCCGGATCGCCGTCCCGTCTGATGCACCGTGGCTAGCCGACTTCCATCGCGAAATCATCCACTTTCCGAACGGAAAATATGATGATCAGGTTGATAGCGTTTCCCAGTTCCTGAAATGGCTGGCAGAGCCAAGGCATGTGACAAAAATGGTCCGTTTCAAGCTGTGAAGCGCATCGCATAGTGTTCGATGCAAACGCCCGTCGGCCTTACCACAGGTTTTGCGATAATCGGAGGCAGGGCATCTGCGCGCCGCATCCAACACAAAGGGCGAAAACCAGACGTTCGCTGCTTTCGGCAGCAAACACTGCTTTGCGGG
>JAHRVD010000334.1 GCA_019090845.1 Marinosulfonomonas sp. | reverse complement strand
TTGCAGCCCGGAATACTTTGAAAGATCGGTCACCAGTAAGTTCAGAGACGTCTTTGAAAGACGCCGACAAAGCGGATTCATAAGGCAAATGTCGATTGGCGACCAGCCAAAGTGTGCCGCGCGGGGCCAAAAGCCGCGCCGCCGAAGCAATAAAGGCACGCCCAAGGGCCGGGTCAGCCGCCCGCCCCGTGTGAAATGGCGGGTTCATAACGATCTGATCAAAGCCATCACTGAACATAAACTCAGTCGCATCCGCCCAGTGAAATTCTGCGCGCGGGTCGTCAATGTTGTGACGCGCACAATCCAGAGCACCAAATTCAGCCTCTATCAGATGGCACGCGGTGACGCGGGGATGTTTCAGAGCCTGTGCGGCCAGATAACCCCAGCCCGCGCCCAGATCGGCCACGTTTCCCTTCAGTTTTTCCGGCAATGCAGCCGCAAGAACCGCCGAACCGGGATCAACACCGTCGGCAGAAAACACACCCGGCGCGGTTACAAAGCCATCAGGCCCGGCAACATTCGTTGCAGCAAGCCAAGTGTCAAAATCGCCACCGGTTGCGGTATAGGTTTTACCGTGCGCCTTGGAATAAACAGCCCCGATTGTAGCACCCAGTTTTCGGCAATCCTTTTGAAAACTGTCAATTCCACTGCTTTTCAGGCCGTCAACAATGACCGGGCCACCCTGTGTCAGCTTCATCGCCGTGGCCAGCATTAGCCGCCCTTCAGCCTTGGCCCGTGGCAGGAAAACCACGGCGGCGACACTTGCCCCCTCGGCTTGGGTGACAACCGAGTATCCGCGTTCTGAAAAAAACTGGTGATCGGGATAAAAACCCTGAATTAACTGCAATCGGTCCTTAGGCAAGGCAGACAAATCCTGACCGGCCACCGGACCAAACACCACAACCTGCCCCTCAGGCGGCAGCGTGACTGTGCCATTTTCAAACGCCAGAGCAAGTCGGGAACCAGACATAGTGACGGGCAAAAGCCCTATTCCTTTTCCATTGTGCATTGCAGCGGGTGCTGCTCGCGATGGGCAAGGTCCATCACCTGCGTTACCTTGGTTTCGGCGACCTCGAAAGAAAACACGCCAACCACAGCCAGACCCTTTTTGTGGACCGTCAGCATAATCTCGAACGCCTGTGCATGGCTTAGCCCAAAAAACCGTTCCAGAATATGCACGACGAATTCCATTGGCGTGTAGTCGTCGTTCAGCAACAATACCTTATAAAGCCGCGGGCGCTTGGTTTTGGGCCGCGTTTCGGTAACTATCCCGCTTTCACCATCCGGTGAATCGGGCTTGTCCGACATTATATGTGGCGTCAGGGTCAACGCAGGCTGGCTCCGGCTTGAATAGGGATTGCTTTGGCCTGACTATATAGGCGCTTCAATCCCAGTGAAAAGGGTATCATCGCCAAATGGGCGCGTGGGAACGGTTATGACAACAAAACTGACAACAATCGGTTTCGATGCTGATGATACCCTATGGCAGAACGAACAATTCTTTCGCATCACACAGCAACGATTCGCAGACCTGCTTGCAGATTTCACCGACAAGGATCACTTGGCCGACCGCCTGTTGGTCGCCGAAAGGCGCAACCTTGGTCACTATGGGTTCGGGATAAAGGGCTTTGTCCTGTCGATGATCGAAACGGCCATAGAAGTGACCCAAGACCGTGTGCCCGCCAGCGTCATCCGCGAACTGATCGCAGCCGGTCAGGATATGCTGCAACACCCGATCGAATTGCTGGACCATGCCCAGGAAACCATTCAGGCGGTTGCCGATGATTATAAGATATTGCTGATTACAAAGGGTGACCTGTTGGATCAGGAACGCAAACTGGCCCAGTCAGGGCTGGGTGATTTGTTTGACGGGGTCGAGATTGTTTCGCACAAGACCGGCCCCGCCTATGTCGAGATTTTTGCCCGCCATGGACAGGGTGTTGAAAACGCCATGATGGTCGGCAACTCGATGAAATCCGACGTGGTTCCGGTGGTTCAGCAAGGTGGTTGGGGCGTGTTTGTTCCCCACGAACTTACTTGGGCGCTGGAGCATGAAGAACCGCCGGCGGGTGCGCCGCGTTATCGCAGGCTTAACAATCTCGGGGAACTGCCTGACTTGCTTAACAAATTGGAACGCTAAAACGGTCGATCTATATTTAGTGCCCACGTGCCCCATATACACAATATGTGGCTACCTCAGATCAGCTACACCTCAAAAGTTATTGAATTTAAGGTATTTTCCGATTCATCACCCTATGCTACGTTCCGCCTAATAAAAAAGCACGGGGCATGAATGATCCCGGCATTTTGAGGTAGAGTGGTACGCGACGTGGAAAAACGTCTGGGACAAGCTGTCCGTTTTGGGCTATTTTTATTTGCGTTAACTGTGATGGCATTGCTGCCCCCGCTGCGCGCGGAATCTGCGCCTTATGCGGCGATGGTCATTGATGCCCGCTCCGGCGAGGTTCTGCATTCGCGCAATGCCGACACCCGGCTGCATCCCGCATCCCTGACAAAAATGATGACGCTATACGTCACATTCGAGGCGATCCGAAATGGCGAGATCAGCCTGGAAACACGGGTCAAAATATCCAGAAAAGCGGCGAATGAACCGCCATCGAAACTGGGCCTGAAGGCCGGGCAAACGATCCGCCTGCGGTATTTGATCCGAGCGGCTTCGGTGAAGTCGGCAAATGACGCAGCCACCGCGCTGGCCGAGGCTGTCGGCGGCTCTGAAGCAGCTTTTGCACGCCGGATGAACCGGACTGCTGCTGCCCTTGGGATGTCGCGCACAAGTTTCAAGAATGCCCACGGTTTGACCGAAACCGGGCATATGTCGACGGCGCGTGACATGACAACGATGGGGCGGCACCTGTTTTATGACTACCCGGAATATTACAATCTGTTTTCCCGTATTTCGACCGATGCCGGGTTGCGACAGGTTGCGAACACCAATCGCCGGTTTCTTGGCAGCTACAAGGGCGCTGACGGGATCAAAACCGGATACACCCGTGCTGCCGGGTTCAACCTTGTCGCCTCGGCCGAACGTGGCCGTGAGCGGATTATAACAACGGTTTTCGGTGGCGCGTCTACTGCATCGCGCAATGCCAAAGTGGCCGAACTGATGGATATGGGCTTTCGCCGCGCCCCCAGCAGGGCGCGCGTCAGCAAGCCTGCTCTGCCCGTCTACGCTGACGGTAACGGCGATGGGGGAACCAGCAAGCCACCAGCAGGAAAAACAATTCGTCTGGTGCGGACGATCACAAAAAGTATTCGACCAGTCCTGCGCCCCAGCATTAAGCCGACCCAAGCCGTGCTGGTCGCAATGGCAACCGACATCCAAAACGCGCTGCAAGCAGCGCAAGAGCCAACTGTTACCAAACCTGAACCAAACCAGGTTGCCAAAGCACCGACGTCCTTAGCCAAACCGGTTGCTCGACCGCAACAACTTGCTGTTGCTTCGGCTTCCCCCAAAGTGCTGCCTGACAGTCAGCAACCAGAAATCGTCACACGTATTTCCACCTCTGGTGGTCGCCACTGGGGAATAAATGTCGGGCGCTACGGGTCTCGGTTCGAGGCCGAGGGCGTATTGCTGCGAACAGCCCTGAAGGAACTTGGCACGCTGGATGATGCCCTGCGCAAAGTCGTGCAAAACAGTCGCGGTTATGAAGCAAATTTCGTCGGAATGACGCAGGAAATGGCTGCTTTGGCATGTCGGCGGTTGAGCGCACGCAATGTTGAATGCACCACGCTCGGCCCCAGCTGAGATTTCGCCAATTTCATTGACGCTATGCTAAGCTCCGAAAGCCGCCGCCATCAGCGTTTTGGTGTAATCTGATTGCGGCGCATCAAATATATCATCTGCGCCCCCCTGTTCCACGATATCGCCCTGTTTCATCACGATAATCTTATGGCTGACGGCCCGGACAACTTTCAGGTCGTGGCTGATGAACAGATAGGCCAGCTTGTATTTCTTTTGCAGCTCGCGCAGCAACTGAACGATCTGGACCTGCACCGTCATATCAAGCGCCGAGGTCGGTTCATCCAGCACCACAAGTCTGGGTCGCAGGATCATCGCACGCGCAATCGCGATGCGCTGGCGCTGGCCGCCCGAAAATTCATGCGGGTAACGGTTCATAAAATTGGGATCAAGACCAACCTCGACCATAATCTCGGCCACCATATCGCGCGGGTTTTGGCCCGGTTCCACCCCATGCACGCCCAGCCCCTCAGCAATAATTTCCTCGGCTGTCATGCGTGGCGAAAGCGAGCCAAAGGGGTCCTGAAACACAATCTGCATGTCACGGCGTAGGGGGCGAAGTTGCTTTGATTTCCAGCCCTGAACGTCCTGACCCAAAAATACAATCGGCCCCACAGACGAGATAAGTCGCATGATCGCCA
>JAHRVD010000333.1 GCA_019090845.1 Marinosulfonomonas sp. | reverse complement strand
GCGTATCTGACAAGGCCAGTGTTTTCGCAGGCGCCGCGATTGAGGCGATGCATGCTTATTCACTGGTGCATGACGACCTACCCTGCATGGACGACGATGATTTGCGGCGCGGGCAACCCACGGTTCACGTGAAATGGGACGAGGCAACGGCAGTTCTGGTTGGCGACGCCTTGCAGACGCTTGCATTTGAACTGTTGACGCGCCCCAACATGCACCCTGATCCAGCGGTTGCGCTGCAAATGGTGGCTTCATTGGCGCAGGCGGCCGGGGCTGACGGAATGGTCTTGGGGCAAGCACAGGATATAGCGGCTGAAACCGCGGCAACGCCGCTGAAACTTGACGAAATCACAGCCTTGCAGTCCAATAAAACCGGCGCGCTAATCCGTTGGTCGGCACAAGCTGGCGCGGTGCTTGGTGGCGCGGATACCGCGCCTTTGCAGCGCTATGCCGACGCGCTTGGGCTGGCGTTTCAGATTGCCGATGACATACTGGACGTAGAAGGCGATGCCGTAAAAGCAGGCAAACGCATTGGCAAAGACGCGAAAGCCGGAAAAGCGACATTTGTTTCGCTATTGGGGCTGGACGTCGCTAAAACCCGAGCGCGTGATCTGGCCTTGCAGGCCGAACAGGCATTGCAGCCGTACGGCAGCAAAGCCGACGCCTTGCGCCAAGCAGCACGTTTCGTTATTTCGCGGGACAAGTAATCAACCGCCCGTGGAGGGCAAATGTCAGACACGCCCCAAACACCCCTGCTGGACCGGGTCCAGGCTCCCGCCGACCTGAAACAGTTTTCGGACAGCGAACTTGTGACACTGTCAGCTGAATTGCGGGCCGAGACAATTTCGGCCGTGTCAGAAACTGGCGGCCACCTTGGGGCTGGTCTGGGCGTGGTCGAGCTAACGGTCGCTTTGCACGCGGTATTTAATGCACCTAAAGACCGGATTATCTGGGACGTCAGCCATCAGACCTATCCGCACAAAATTCTGACCGGTCGCCGTGACAGGATACGCACGCTGCGCCAAAAGGGCGGCCTGTCAGGATTCACCAAACGATCCGAAAGCCCGTATGACCCGTTCGGGGCGGCGCATAGTTCGACGTCAATCTCGGCGGCACTCGGGTTTGCCGTTGCCCGTGATCTGGGCGGCGCGCCAGAGCATGGGATCGGTGATTGCATTGCGGTCATCGGTGATGGCGCAATGAGCGCCGGCATGGCGTTTGAGGCGATGAACAACGCCGGTCATCTGGGCAAACGGCTGATCGTAATTCTGAATGACAACGAAATGTCGATAGCCCCCCCGGTTGGCGCGATGTCCAGCTATCTGTCGCGCCTTTATGCCGGGGCTCCGTATCAAGAGTTGAAAGCGGCGGCAAAGGGTGCCGTCAGTCTGTTACCGGAACCTTTTCAAATGGGTGCGCGCCGGGCCAAGGAAATGCTGAAAGGTATGGCCGTCGGTGGCACGTTGTTCGAAGAATTGGGCTTTTCCTATGTCGGGCCGATAGACGGCCACGATCTGGACCAGCTGTTGCCACTGCTACGAACCGTAAAAGACCGCGCTACGGGTCCAATTTTGATCCATGCGATCACCAAAAAGGGCAAAGGCTATGCGCCCGCCGAGGCCGCATCAGACCGGGGGCATGGGGTTGGCAAGTTTGATTTGGTCACCGGAAAACAGCACAAAGCCGCGTCCAATGCGCCTTCCTATACTAAGGTGTTTGGCGACGCCTTAGTGCACGAGGCATCGCTGGATCAAAAAATCGTAGCCGTCACCGCGGCTATGCCCGATGGCACCGGCCTGAACCTGTTCGCCGAACGCTACCCTAGCCGGTGTTTTGATGTGGGTATTGCTGAACAACACGCGGTGACGTTTGCCGCAGCACTTGCAGCTGGCGGAATGAAACCTTTCTGCACGATTTACTCGACGTTCCTGCAACGGGGTTACGATCAGATTGTGCATGACGTGGCCATTCAACGCCTACCCGTCCGTTTCGCCATCGATCGCGCCGGTCTGGTCGGCGCGGATGGGGCAACCCACGCGGGCGCCTATGACATCGCATTTCTGGCAAACTTGCCGGGAATGGTGGTAATGGCAGCGGCCGATGAGGCAGAGCTGGTGCATATGGTCGCCACCGCAGCGGCGCATGACGGCGGGCCAATTGCATTTCGTTATCCCCGCGGCGAAGGCGTCGGCGTAGAGATGCCCGAGCACGGCGAGGTACTGGAAATCGGCAAGGGGCGCGTCATTCAGGAAGGCGGGCGCATTGCCTTGCTGTCGTTCGGGACACGTTTGGACGAAGTACAAAAGGCAGCAGAATCACTGTCTAACAAAGGTATATCGCCTACAATTGTTGATGCGCGCTTTGCCAAACCGCTGGACAAAGAGCTAATACTGCAGCTGGCAGATAGCCACGAGGCACTGGTGACGATCGAAGAAGGCTCGGTCGGTGGATTTGGGTCACATGTGGCGCAACTGCTTAGCGATGAGGGTGTATTTGATCGGGGACTAAAATTTCGCTCAATGGTATTGCCGGATATCTTCATAGATCAGGCAAGCCCGGCGGATATGTATAAGGTTGCGGGGCTAAACGCGGCGGACATCGTTGCAAAAGTTCTTGACGCATTGGGCGTTGCCGACATTTCCAGCCAGCGCGCCTGAGCGGCGGTTAAGACTGATCCAATAGGGCCGAAAGACCCGAGCGGTAATCCGGATAAATCAGCTTTATGCCCAATTCGTCTTTTATCCGGTCATTTCGCACTTTTTTGGACTCGCTGTAAAAACTGCGCGCCATTGCGCTCATGCTGGTTGTGGCAAAATCTTCAGCAATCGGAATGGGCAGACCAAGCAATTGTGCAGCGTAGGCAATGACGTCCTGCGGCGGGGCCGGATCATCGTCGCAAATATTGTATATAGCGCCGGGGTTGGGCTGATTTATTGACGCGGCAAGTGTTTGCGCAATGTCATCTACATGGGTCCGGCTGAAAACCTGACCCGGTTTGATGATGCGTCGCCCTGTGCCGTTTTGAAGCTTGCTAAAGGGGCCCCGACCGGGGCCGTAAATCCCCGCAAGGCGAAAAATATGCAGCGTTAGAGCCTGTTTTTTCCATTGTGCCTCGGCTTTTACCCTATGCTGGCCGCGCTTGGTAGTGGGAGTCAGGGGGCTTGTTTCATCCACCCAGCCGCCTTGGTGATCACCGTAAACGCCTGTGGTTGAAAGATAGCCGACCCAGTCGAAAGGGGCGGCATCCGCGATCTCGGCTTGGAGATCCTTCAAAACCGGATCGCCAGCATCGTCCGGCGCGGTGGAAATCAGCAGATGGCTTGCCTTGGCCAGCGCAGGCCGCATGTCAGCACCCGGCCAAAACAGCGGTTCAACACCTTGTGCAAGCAATTCATCAGCCTTGGCCTGGTTTCGGGTCGTGCCAATGACGCGCCAGCCAAGCGGTATCAGCAACCGCGCCAGTGCGCGGGCGCTATAGCCGTGACCAAATGAAAGCAGTGTCTTTGTCATGGGCGCATAG
>JAHRVD010000332.1 GCA_019090845.1 Marinosulfonomonas sp. | reverse complement strand
GATGAAGAGTCTGGACACCAGTATAAGCACGTCCGTGCGATCGAGCGGGGATTGGCGATATTGGATGCCGTCGCGCGCAACACTAACTCATCAGCCGCTCAGATCAGCGCCTATAGCGGCGTGCCCAGAACTACAGTCTACAGAATACTGGAGACGCTCGAAAACCTTGGTTATGTCCGTCGCAACGACGAGGGCAGAATTTTCTATCTGACTTCAAAAATTCGCATGCTGACCGCAAATGTCGACGGCGCCAGCCAACTGGGTGAGATTGCCTTTCCAATGATGGAAGAACTGGTTCAGGAAGTCCTGTGGCCAAGCAGTCTGACCGTAATTGACCATGACGCGATGCGGATCGTGGAAACCACACATCACCTCAGCCCATATTCTGTTCATCGAAACGCTGTTGGCACCAGATTACCGCTTTTGACAACTGCACTTGGCAGGGCATACCTTTGTTTTTGTGGCGAAGCGGAACGACAGGCCCTGCTTGAAAACGTTGGGCGGCTTTACGATGTTTCCACCATGTCACGCCATTTAGAACGGCTTCTTCATTTGCAACCGAGCACACGGAACAACGGTTATGCATCAAGCAACGGCGAAACAGACCCACGTTTTGCAAGTTTTGCGGTACCAATTCGAAAATCAGGTAACGTCATCGCCTCTATGAACCTAATTTTCTTTCGGAAAACGATGAAACTGGAGGCCGCTTTGGACCGGTATCTTCCCGTGCTCAACAATGTCGTGGAACGGATCGAAAAAGAGATTGCCCAAAGACCGGTTGAGTTTGAAACCCAATCGCTTCCAAGGCAATCCTCCCGTGTCAGAAATCCGGGGCATCTTCCGGATATTCGGGATCGGACAGAAACCACTTTGCCAACCGAACACTAACAGCAACCGGCAAACCTAAATCAGGTTTACCGGTGCCTAAACTGCCGGGGCCTTCGGGCATCGGTTACGCTCAAATTTCCACGGTAACGGGGTTATATTCAAACAATCCACGTTGGATAGGACCGCGGCCGGGGCTGAACTTATCGCCCTTCTTCACATCCCCCTGCAGCGCATGGGCCTGTTCGCGCGACGCCATCTGAACACCATTGCCACGGGCCTTACGAGCCGATTCATAGGCAGCCAGAGCTTCGTGGACATCTGAATATTTTTCAAAGCACCGCCCAAGCACCATTCCGTCCTCGATCGCCATGCATGCGCCTTGCCCAAGGAAAGGAGTCATCGGATGTGCGGCATCGCCAAGCGTGGCCACCCGACCTTTGACCCACTCTGGCATCGGGTCGCGGTCACGCAATCCCCATTTGAACAGGTTGCCCGGTGGAATTTTTCCAATCAGTTCACGAATATAGGGGTGGAAATCAGAATACAGATCTTGAAATTCCGAAATTTCCGCAGGAATCGCCCAGCCCTCATCCTGCCATTTTTGCTCGCGCGCTATGCCGATGACATTCAGGATTTCATCGCGACGGATGTAATATTGCAGGAACATCCGACCGGGCCCGATATACAGCCGCTTGTCCTGATTATCCAACATATCATTGACGTCCTTGGCCGGGATCAACGCCCGAAAAGCCACCTGACCTGTGTAATTCACGTCTTCGTGGCCAAAAACGCTGCTGCGCACGGCCGAGGCGTTTCCGTCACATCCAATGACCACACTACCTGTGTAGGATTTTCCGTTCTTAAAGGTCGCCGTAACCGTATCACCGTCCTGCGTTACCTCAGAACAAGCATGGTTTAGGAACACACAATCAGGGTCGTTGTTTACAACTGCTTTTTTCAGCTCATCATGAAGATCAGCCCGGTGCGACTGGAAATAGGGTGCACCAAATTTCTCTTCAAGATCGGCCCCCGATGGCCGCACTTCCAAAACTTCACCGGTTGCATAGTGGCGCGTGTATGTTTCGCCGGGGCTGCTTCCCATGGCGCAAATGGCATCACCGACATTCAGAAAATTCAATGCATGCATTGCGTTTGGTGTAACGACGACGCCGGCGCCAATTTCCTTCAGTTCCGGGGCTTGCTCAAACACCTGAACCTGGAACCCAAATTTTTGCAGTGCCAGTGCAGCGGTCAAGCCACCGATACCTGCTCCAACGATCAAAATCTTAGATGGCATTGGAAAGTCCCTTTTTTGGATCAGCGCCACTAAAGTTTTCAGCGCAAAAATGTTTAATTTCGTTGGGTTCAGGGCACCACAGAGGATTGCCAATATCAACGGGTTCCACCCAGTGCGTCCGCGTGGTGGACGCGTTCTTTTCAGCGGCCAACTGTGATTTCTGCGCCCATCGAAGCACAGCCAGACCCACCGTGCGGGCAGCGCTAACATTTTCCGGCACTGGCTGGCTGTTGGATGCCGTGACCTTCCAGCGCTTGACAAGGTCGGGATTCAAACAAATGATTAAAACATGAATTTGAATCACCTGCCAAAGTCTAAAACCGTCACCCGGGATCGTATTCGCGTCGTCGCAGAGACGCTGTTTGCTGACAATGGAATTAACGGTGTGACAACGCGTATCCTTGCCGAAACGGCCGGGGTGAACATGGCGGCGGTGAACTATCATTTTGGCAACAAGGACAACCTGACTATTGAGGTTTTCCGGGGCGCCGCACGACGTTCTGCCAAACGTCGCATTGATAGTTTGCAGGCAATTGAACAGATATCGAAGGATCAAAACCGCAGCCCTGATATCGAAGATATAATCGAGGCTTTTGTTGACGCTTATCTTAACGACGACGACCCGCGCAGTGGCATTCTGCTGGCTCATCTTGTGCTCAAACACAGGGTGGAACCGACCGCGTGGACACGGGCCGTTGTGCGCGACGAGTTGGACGATCTGGCCCTGCGCTATGTTGCAGCCCTGCAAAAGGCGGCGCCGCATCTGAGCGAAAAGGCCACTCATTGGCGCTATCATCTTATGGTTGGCGCTATTCTGGTAACGCTGAACGACGATGGCCCCGAGAGTCGGATCAACCGGCTTTCAGGCGGTTTATGCTCGCCTGCGGACCGAACAGAATTTCGCCGGGAACTGGTTTCGTTTCTGACCAGTGCTTTTTCAAATGGAGCACCGATGGCGCGATAAGGGAATAATTTGCACCACGCCGCCAATTTTGGCGGAACACTATGAAAAATCAGGGAGGATGACATGAATACTTTTAAAATCGCCGGAATTGTCGGCACCATGATCGCACTGGCAGCGCCTGTGCAGGCCGAAACATTTAATTTCACAATCGTCGCAGGGCACCCGCCGCTGACCAAAGGCGTCGCCGGAATTCGGGATTTCTTTATTCCCGAGGTTACCAAGCGCCTTGCCGCAGACGGCAAACACACAATCAACTGGACCGAGGCCTATGCCGGCTCGGTCGCCGATTATCGTGGCGTTCTGGAAGCTGTGGAAAGTGGTTTGGGCGAATTTGGTTATGTGCCGCATCTGTTTGAGGGCGACAAGCTGCCGCTGGAGCAAATCACCTATATCACACCGTTCGGAACCAGCGATCTGCGCACGATGCTGGGCGTGATCGAGAAGCTTCACGAAGAAATTCCGGCCATTGGCGAAAGCTGGGCCAAGAACAACCAAATGGTGTTAGCGACAATCGGCATCGACGATTACCACTTTGTAACCAAAGAGCCAATTTCCGGCCCGGATGATCTGGCTGACCGCAAAATCGGGACGGCCGGACTTGCAGTGAACTGGTTGCGGGGCAGCAACGCTGTGCCGATCACAGGCGCGTTGCCGACATTTTATAATTCCATGTCCACCGGGCTTATCGACGGCGTGATGACGTTTGAATCCGCAGTCGCACCGTATAAATTCTTCGAAGTTGCGCCACATGTAACCAAGATCAGTTTCGGCGCCAAATATGGCTCGGCTCTGACAGTTAATCTGGACACATGGGCAAGCCTGCCAGATGAAGTGAAGGCAGTCATAAAGGATGTCGCGAAAGAATATCGCGCGATCACCGCTGCGGCCTATTTTGCAGCCGGCGAAGCCAGTCTTGAAATTGCCAAAGCCGCTGGCGCGACGGTTACAGCGTTCACTCAGGAACAGCGAAAGGCGTTTGCAGCTAAGATGCCGAATATCGCCATGGAGTGGGCCGAGAAGCTGGACGCACAAGGCATCCCTGGAACCGAAACTTTGAACGCCTATATGCGTCTGTCCAAAGAAGCAGGCATCGAATTTGCGCGTGACTGGTCGGTTAAATGACGACTGGAAAATCTGATGCACCGCCGATATTCGGCGGTGCATTTCATACCTGGGCGATGCGGCTGGCATTGTTTTTTGCTGTCCTAGGTGGTGCAGGAACCGTCGGGATCATGGTGATAATCAACGCCGATGTCGTCGGGCGCGGGTTGTTTTCAACGCCGGTTCCGGCAACGGCTGAAATCGTCAGCGCCTCAATCGTCGCAATTATCTTTCTGCAGTTGCCCTACGCAACCGCGACCGACCGCAACATCCGCTCTGACATGCTGCTGGGCCGTCTTCGTGCCAAATCATTGCGCTACGCTGACGGGCTGAATTTTGTTCACCACGCTGTTGGCACGATCATGTTGGCGATCCTGCTGCGCTACATCTGGCCGGAAATCAGTAACGCCATTGAAGACCGTGAAACCATTGGTCTTTACGGTGTCTTTACGATGCCGCGCTGGCCATTTGTTGCCGTCGCCGTGTTGGGGTGCACTTTAACATTCGGACATTATCTATTGCTGACGCTCGGCTATGCAAACCGACTATTCAAACCTGGGAAAATATCATGAGCGGTGTCGAGATTGGAGTCGGATCTATTATTGCGATTCTTGTGCTGATCCAACTGGGAATGCATGTGGCCATCGCCCTGATGACGGTGTCATTTTTTGGCGTTGTGTTGGTTAAAGGCAAGTTTACAATCGCCGGTGTGTTGCTGTCGCAAGCTGCGCTGGACGGTGTGGCACGCTATTCCTTTGGAGTTATCCCGCTGTTCGTTCTGATGGGCGTGCTTGTTGGGGTGTCCGGGCTTGGACGCGATGTTTTCGATGTGGCTGGCCAGTTATTTCGCCGCTTCAAGGGTGGGTTGGGCATTGCGACCGTCTTTGCGAATGCGGTTTTTGCCGCCGTGAACGGCACCTCAATTGCCTCGGCCTCGGTCTTTACCAAAGTTGCTGTGCCAGAGCTGGTTCGTCAGGGCTATACGCCGCGCTTTTCTGTCGGTGTGGTGGCCGGGTCTTCGGTGCTGGGCATGCTCATTCCACCGTCCCTGCTGCTGATCCTTTTTGGCATAATAGCCGAGGTTTCGATCGGCGATTTGTTCACCGCCGGGATCATCCCCGGACTGGTTCTGGCATTTTTCTTTTGCGTCGCAATCCTGCTGATGGCCCGTTTCACACCCGGTTTCACCGGCGTGGCAAACGGCGAAGATATTGCACATATTTCCCGGGTAGACATGGTGTTGAAATCCGCACCGATTTCGATCCTGATCCTGCTGGTTTTGGGCGGCATCTACGGCGGGTTCTTTACCCCAACCGAAGCCGGCGGAGTCGGTGCTTTAGGGGCGCTTCTGATCGCTCAGATAAAGGGACGGTTGGGGCTGCGTGAGCTTGGCCGGATTTTGCTGGAAACCGGTCAGGTCACCGCATCAATCACCTTTCTAATCATTGCGGCCCATATGTATTCGCGCCTGCTGGCGCTGACAGGATTGCCCAATGCAATGTCCGGTCTGCTAGCAACCTATAACCTTGAATTGTTTGGAATTCTGATCTGCTATCTGATCGCCATTATCCTGTTGGGCACGATCTTGGACAGCTCTTCAATCCTGCTCATCATTTTGCCGCTGATCCTGCCGGTCATTGCGCCTTTCGACGTCAATATAATCTGGTTCGGAATTGTCACCATTATCGCCGTGGAGGTCGGCCTGCTTACGCCCCCCTTGGGTGTCGCCTGCTTTGTCATCAAGGCAAATCTGGATGATGAAAGCATCACCCTAAACGACATTTTTGCCGGGGCTGCACCTTTTGCACTGATCATGGTTGGCATGGTCGCGCTGGTCGTTGCGGTGCCCAGTCTCGCGCTGGCATTTTTGTAAATTTGGAACGGAGAAAACGATGTATTCACACGTAAAACGCGAAGTTCAGGAACTTGGAAACGGGCTTTTTGCATATGTGCAGGGCGATGGTTCATGGGGATGGAGCAATAGCGGGCTGATAGAATCCGAGGGTGAATGCCTGTTGGTAGACACGCTGTTTACCGGCCGGTTAACCAGTGACATGCTGGAAGCCTACCGTCATGCGGTTCCAGCGTCAGAAAAGATAGATATTCTGGTCAATACCCATGCCAATGGCGACCATACGTTTGGCAACCACCTTGTTAAGGGCGCGCGGATTATCGGCTCGACCGCCTGCGCTGACGAGATGGAAGAGCGCACCGCCGAAGAATTCGCTGGCATGATGAAAAACTGGCGGGAAAACGGCCGGTTGGGCGATTTCATGCATGAGACCATGGGCGTCAAATTCGACTTTTCCGACGTGAAACATGTACCGCCAACCGAGCTTTTTGACGGGCGCAAGGATCTGAGCATTGG
>JAHRVD010000331.1 GCA_019090845.1 Marinosulfonomonas sp. | reverse complement strand
TCCGGGTTGCCGATCGACATTTCCTTGACGATCGAGGTGTCGATATCACCCTCTGCCGGGGCAGTTCTGGCAACCTCGGTTGTGCCGGCTTTTTGCGAACTGGTGGTATACCAGTATGCACCGGCACCAAGTACGGCGATCAGCGCAATGGCTATGGTTAACGTGCGGTTCATATAATTGCCTCTTTATCTTTTTGCCCGAGATAGAACATTTTCACCAAGTGCTTCAAGCGCCGAGCGAAGCCCGCCATCTTCAACCCCGGCCACGTCTTTCCTAAGACGCACTGATTTCTTTTCAGATATTTTCGCAGGTGGTTTTGAACTGCGGGGGTCAAACTTAATCGCGCCTTCGGAAAACCCGGTCGCAGCAGTCTGAGTGATCCGAATTCTCGAAATGGCCGCATACCCATAGCAGGCATTTACCCGTTCCTGAATTTTCGGCAGCTCTTGCTGAAGCATGACCGCATTTGCACCTTTGGTCAGGATTGTCAGCGTCGCACCCATCCCGCCCTTTACGTAGCCGACTTTGACTGGCACCGAAATCCGCGCCGTATCCTCGCCCACAATGTCCGCCCAATGGGTCAATAACCGGGAAACTGCAAAGCCACGCGATTCGCCGGCTTCGCGAATCTGCGTTTGCAGCAGCTGCGACGTCATCCGAAACCCATATTTTCCGGTGCGTCGTCGGTCCTTTTTTGACATCATAGCTGGCGGTTCCTGTTTCCCCGCCTATTCTAGCGGACAGTCTGACCCTTGCCAGCCCTAAGAATGAAATGAGTTATGAACATTGCGTGAAAACGAACTTAGCGGCTTAATGCTCGATTGGTATGACGACAACGCGCGTCAGCTCCCTTGGCGAGTGCCGCCATTGGAAGGCAAGCAGGGTAAAAAGGCCGAGCCGTATTTCGTCTGGCTGTCCGAGGTCATGTTGCAGCAAACCACCGTTGCGGCGGTGAAGGATTATTTTCGAAAATTCACCAGCCGCTGGCCTACGGTGCACGCGTTGGCAGCGGCAGAAGATGCAGCAGTAATGGCCGCTTGGGCGGGGCTGGGATATTATGCGCGGGCACGAAATCTGTTGAAATGCGCACGGATCGTTGCCGACCAACATCAAGGGAGCTTTCCCCAAACCGAGGCGGAGCTGATCCACTTGCCCGGCATCGGCCCTTATACTGCCGCCGCCATAGCAGCGATCGCGTTTGATCATCCAGCCACTGTTGTTGATGGCAATGTCGAGCGCGTTATGGCCCGCATGTTTGACGTCGCAACACCCCTGCCATCCGCCAAACGTGCACTTGCAATCCATGCCGCGACGCTGACCCCCGCCAAACGGCCCGGCGACTATGCGCAGGCTGTTATGGATATCGGGGCCACGATTTGTTCAGTAAAGTCGCCGCAATGCGGGATTTGCCCGTGGCAACACGACTGCACGGCTGCCGCAAATGGGGTGCAGGAAAAACGTCCCGTCAGATTGCCAAAACCCAAAAAGCCGACACGATACGGAATTGCCTATGTCGCGCAGCGAAGCGATGGCGCGGTCCTGCTGGAGCGCAGGCCGGACAGTGGCCTGCTGGGCGGAATGCTTGGCTGGCCCGGGTCCGATTGGGGCGATGACCCACAGAACACTCCGCCGTTTGTCGCAAACTGGACACAGCTAAGCGGCGAAGTGCGCCATACCTTCACGCATTTTCACCTGCGCCTGTCTGTCCACGTGACCGACGTGGAACATGGCGTAAACCCGCATAGAGGTGCATTCGTCGCCGCATCAGAATTTCGTTCCTCCGATCTTCCAACATTGATGCGCAAGGTGTTGGTTCTGTCCCAAAAGGCCGCCAGTTGAATTGAGAAATTTCCCACTTGGATGTTAGAACAGGATCATGGCCCCAAAACCAAAATACATAAAACGACCAGTCGCTCTGCCGTTTTGGGTATCATTTGCATTGGTGCCCGTGATTATTTTTGCGGCAATAATTGGCGGCTGGGCCTTGGTGTTGCCCCCGCTCATGTTCTGGGTGACCTTTAGCGTTCTGGATTCCGCCACCGGATTAAATTCCGACAACCCCGACCCGGAATTGTCGCAGGATCAGTTATTCTGGCACAAATTGCTTACGACCATCTGGATGCCGGTTCAGTTTTTCTTGCTATTTGGCCTGATCTGGTATGTCGGTGCCAGCGACCACCTGAACGGCTGGGAAAAAGTCGCGCTGTTTTTTGGTGTGGGAATTCTGACCGGAACCATTGGCATTAATTACAGCCATGAATTGATGCATCAGCAAAGCCGTCAGGAACGCTGGTTTGCGGATTTGTTGTTGGCGATGGTTCTGTATTCACACTTTCGATCTGAACATCTTTTGGTTCACCATCGCTATGTCGCCACGCCCCGAGATCCGGTTACGGCGCTATATAATGAAGGGTTTCATCGGTTTTTCCCGCGCGTTCTGGTGCAATGTTGGAAATCGGCTTTTGCGGCGGAAAAGGCGATGCTGGGGCGAAAAGGGTTCGCCGTGTCGAACCGGGCAAACCCGTTTTGGCGATACTGGGCGTTGCAGGCGGGATTCTTGGTACTGGCGGCCCTTCTAGGGGGATGGGCCGGGCTGGGGTTGTTCTTATATCAGGCATTTATCGCGATCTGGCAGCTGGAGCTTGTTAACTACATCGAACACTATGGGCTAGTGCGTAAACACCTTGGGGACGGACGCTATGAAATAACGCAGCCAAGGCATTCATGGAATGCAAACCACAAAGCATCAAACTGGCTGTTGATTAATTTGCAGCGCCATTCGGATCATCATTTCAAACCGGATCGCCGGTTTCCGCTGCTTCAGACTTACACGGTGGCCGATGCGCCGCAGCTGCCATATGGCTACCCGTTGATGACATTTCTTGCGATGTATCCGCCAGCATTCAGGCGGATTATGAACCCAAAAGTGCGCAAATGGCGCGCTATGTTTTATCCGGAAATAACCGACTGGACGCCTTACAAAGATGCAAGCAATCCGATGCCCCGCTGATTACGCGGCGTGACCAAAAAAATGCCCCACCAAATAAATGGCGGGGCAGTAAGTGCTGTGGTGTCAGGCCACAGGCACCGGCGGTATTCTTGGTAAATTCCTAGTTCATTTCGGCGCGGATTTGCTGGCGCAGCAGATCAATCGGTACAGCTTTGCCTTCCCGCCTAAAGCACCAATAGGTCCAGCCATTGCAGCTTGGCGCGCCTTCAAGTGCTGCTCC
>JAHRVD010000330.1 GCA_019090845.1 Marinosulfonomonas sp. | reverse complement strand
CTGACGGCGTCGCATTTGATATTTAAAACCACCAAACAGCTTGGCTCTTACCGGTTGATTTCGCAGGATGATCAGCGTCGCGTCGCGCAGGAACAAGTGTCGTTTTCACTGGCGGTATTGGCGCGTTATCCAGCCATGACGATAGTTGGTTTTTTGAAAAACACGCTGACTCAGGCGCGGTTGAACAGCATTCTGATGACTGTTCCCACACAAAGGGTGTTATGGCGTCTCTCTTTGGTGCCGACGATACCAGATGGTCTGATCAAGAACGGGCGCCTGTCGGCCAGCCGTGACTGGATTGAGCCGGTCAACACCCTGCACCAAGTCGTTTATGCCATATCGCTTGTGGCCATGGCTGCGTTGGTTTTGCTGCCGTCGCGCCTGTCAGGAGCGATGCGCGCCTTTGGCGTCATGTTGATCTTTGGCATTGCGGCTAACGCGCTCGTTTGTGGCGGAATTTCACAACCCGCAGACCGCTATGGCGCGCGGGTGATCTGGCTATTGCCATATGGGGCAACGTTGCTGTTCCTGTTTTCAGGAATTTGGAGCCGCAAAGGGCCTAACCGGCAGAAGGAAACCCAATGACCAGCAAGCAGAGCCTGTCTATCAGTGTCATCATGCCTGCCTATAAGGCGGCGCATTTGCTTGAACGCGTTCTGCCGCCGCTTCTTGATATGCGTGCCAGTGGCGCGGTTGCCGAGGTGATCGTTGTTGACGACCAATCACCCGACGACACGGCGCAAAAAGCACGCGAAATGGGTGCCGAGGTTCTGGTCACGCCGCAAAACGGCGGGCCGGGTGTTGCGCGTAATTTGGCGGCCAAACAGGCCAAGGGTGACATCCTTTGGTTTGTCGACTCTGACGTGATTGCATGGCCCGGTGGCGCTGAAAAAATCAAAGCTGCCTTTGAAGACCCACAAGTTGATGCTGTATTTGGATCCTACGACGCGGACCCCGACGGGCGCTACTGGTTCTCTCGCTACAAAAACCTGTTGCACCGGTATCACCATCAAACCGCGCGGCGCGATGCGACGACTTTCTGGGCTGGGTGTGGCGCTGTGCGGGCGTCGGCGTTTGGTGCGGTGGACGGGTTTGATGTGGACACCTACCGGGTGCCCTCGATCGAAGATATCGAGCTTGGCTACAGGATTCGCGCCAACGGCGGCCGGATCGTTGTGATCCCGGATTTGCAAAGCAAACACCTAAAGATATGGACCCTGAAAAACGCCATTTTTACCGATATTTTTCGCCGGGCACTGCCGTGGTCTCGTCTGATGATTTCGCGTGAGGGGCTGACAAACGACCTGAATACCGGTTTCTTTGAACGCATTCGAGCCGGTATCGCGGGCCTGTTCATTCTGGCGCTTTTTGCGATGCTGGTTGTTCCGGGTGCGGCCCTCATTGCCCTTGCACTGGCCACTATCGCGGTCCTGATCAATTGGAATTTCGTAGCATTTATGTATCGCAACGGCGGGTTCTTGTTCGCGGCGGCATCAATTCTCTACCATCAGGTCTACTACGTCTATTCAACAGCTTCCTACGTGTGGTGCCTGTTTGAATACTATATTCTTGGCCGCAAAAACCGGCTGCATGTTCCATGAGATGCGCCAAAATATCGGGACAGCGAGTACTTAAAAAGACAAGGACAGCAATATGACTGCCAAAGTAAAAACAAAAAGCAAAGCCAAGGCAAAAGTGGTTTCCAAGCTTGAGGGCATGTCCCTAAGCGTGGTCATCCCGGCCTTTAATGAGCAGGGCGCGGTCAAGGATACGGTCGAGGATGTCTTTGCAGCCCTCAATCCGCTTGGAATTCCGTTTGAAGTTATCGTGGTCGACGACGGGTCCGAGGATGGCACCCGCCAGGAAGCGGTCGACGCGGGCGCTACGGTGGATTTCAATCAGGTAAATTCCGGTTATGGCGCAACGCTCAAGCGCGGTGTGCGTTCGGCGCAATATGAATATGTAGCCATTCTGGACGCCGACGGCACCTATCCGGCGCATTACCTGCCCGACATGCTGGCGATGTGTCGCGATCAGGATATGATCGTTGGCGACCGGGGTGCTGCCATGCGCAACGTGCCGCTGATCCGGCGCCCGGCGAAATACATGCTTAACAAGCTGGCGTCGTTTCTGGCGGAGCGTCGCCTGAACGACCTGAATTCCGGCCTGCGCGTTTTTCGCAAATCAGAGCTGATCCCGTTCCTGCCGCTCCTGCCGCAGAATTTTTCGTTTACCACGACGATCACCCTGTGCATGACCTGTAACGGCAAGCGGATGCTCTATACGCCGATCGAATACGGCAAGCGGGTGGGAAAATCGAAAATCCGCCCGATTGATTTCATCAACTTCATCATTCTGGTTTTGCGGGTGATCGTGCTGTTCAATCCGCTACGAGTGTTCATCCCGCTTGGGTTAGGATTCTTCGCGCTCGGCCTGGTTAAGCTGGTCTACGATATCTTTCAGTCGAACCTGAGCGAAAGCGCGATTTTTGCCTTTCTGGCCGCGATCATGATCTGGTCGCTTGGTCTGATCGCTGACATGATCTCTCGTCTGCATCTGCGGCCCTGACATGTCTGACGCGGGAACCGGAAAATCAGTTTGGCGCGGATGGTTGCTGCGGGCGGTTGGCTCGGGCATCATTCTGGCGGTGCTGTTCTGGTTCTTGCCGATGGCGGACGTGGTTGCCGGGTTTGCCAAAGTATCGCCGGCCTTGTTCGTTGGTGTGCTGGTGGTGTTCCTGTTGGGCCATTTCGCATCGGCTGCAAAATGGTGGAACCTGCTGGATCG
>JAHRVD010000014.1 GCA_019090845.1 Marinosulfonomonas sp. | reverse complement strand
TCGGGTCAGGATCTGGGCGGCGAAGAGTCTGTTGGCGGAATGGATCCGGAACGCATTCTGCGCGAAGAATATGAGCCAATGCTGCACGCGATTTTTGACAGTGCGATCCCAACCATATCGGCCGTCAACGGGGTGGCCGCCGGGGCCGGGGCCAGTTTGGCATTGGCTGCGGATGTGGTGATCGCAACGCAAAGTGCCGTGTTTTTACAAGCTTTCACCCGGATAGGATTGCTGCCAGACGCTGGTGGTACCTATTTTCTTCCCCGCCAGATGGGACTGGCCAAAGCAATGGGGGCGGCTTTGTTCGCCGAACCGGTCAGCGCAACCCAAGCCAGTGAATGGGGGATGATCTGGGAGGCGGTGCCAGATGAAAAATTCGCCAAGCACTGGCAGGCTCGGGCAAGCCATTTGGCATCAGGGCCAACACAGGCCTACCGCCGCGTCAAAACAGCCATGCGGGCCAGTCAGGATAATGACCTGAGCACACAATTGGCGCTGGAAGCCAAGTTTCAGGGGGAATGCGCAGCGACACAGGATTTCGCAGAGGGTGTTCAGGCGTTTATGGAAAAACGCCGCGCCCAGTTTCAGGGGCAGTAGTCGTCTTTTGGGAACGGGCGCTTAACCCAATCTAAATTGAACCAAGCAAAAGGGCAGGAATTTGTCCGGGTCGCGAACGCCCCGGACAAAGAAAACTCCGCCCCGATTAAACCTGTTTAAACAGCGTTCTACCGGTTTTCCACATCCACATAATCGCGGAATGTTTCGCCGGTATAAAGCTGGCGCGGACGCCCGATTTTCAGTGCCGGATCAGCGATCTGTTCTTTCCACTGACTGACCCAGCCGACGGTGCGCGCAAGCGCGAAAATCGGTGTGAACATTGAAGTGGGAAAGCCCATGGCGTCCAGAATGATGCCGGAATAAAAATCGACGTTCGGATAGAGCTTTTTCTCGACGAAATATGGATCTTCCAGTGCGATTTTTTCCAACTCCACCGCTACTTTCAGCGTGTCGTTGTTTTCGATACCCAAAAGGCCAAGAACTTCGTCGGCCGATTGCTTCATCACTTTGGCGCGCGGATCGAAATTCTTGTAGACCCGGTGACCAAAGCCCATCAGGCGGAACGGGTCGTCCTTGTCTTTGGCGCGGGCGATAAACTCGGGGATGCGATCGACGGTTCCGATTTCGCGCAGCATTTCAAGGCAGGCCTGATTGGCGCCACCATGTGCGGGCCCCCAAAGACAGGCGATGCCCGCGGCGACACATGCAAACGGGTTGGCCCCGGACGAAGACGCCAGACGCACGGTTGATGTGGATGCGTTTTGTTCATGATCCGCGTGCAGCGTGAAAATCCGGTCCATCGCGCGCGAAAGGATCGGGTTCACTTCGTAATCTTCGGCCGGAACCGAAAAACACATACGCAGGAAATTGGACGCGTAATCCAGATCGTTGCGCGGGTAAACGAACGGCTGGCCGACGGAATACTTATAGGCCATTGCGGCAATTGTCGGCACCTTGGCGATCAGACGGATTGCGGCGACCTCGCGCTGCCAAGGGTCATTGATGTCGGTGCTGTCGTGATAAAACGCCGACATCGCGCCAACAACGCCAACCATTGTTGCCATCGGATGCGCATCACGTCGGAATCCACGAAAAAAATTGTGCATCTGCTCATGCACCATCGTGTGCCGGGTTACACGGGCTTCGAAATCTTCCAGCGCCTCGGCCTTGGGCAGTTCGCCATACATCAGCAGATAGCAGACTTCGAGGTAATGGGATTTTCCGGCAAGCTGGTCGATCGGATAGCCCCGGTGCAGCAGCTCGCCTTTGTCGCCGTCAATGAACGTGATCGCGCTTTGGCAACTGGCAGTCGAAGTATAACCTGGGTCGTAGGTGAAAACACCGCCCTGAGCATATAGTTTGCCGATGTCGACCACATCCGGCCCGGCGGTTGGCGAATGAACAGGCAAGTCAATCTGCTGGTTATTGATTGTCAGTGTTGCGGATTTCGTTGTGTCTGTCATTCGTATCCCCTTCAAAGGTTGGCCGTCCCCGGATGGGGCGGTCGCGTTTCATAGTTGGGTGCCTTAACCCTGAATATCCCCGAGCCGGGCGAGCGTTTCCTCGCGGCCAAGGACATACATCATGTCAAAAACACTGGGAGAAACTGTCCGCCCGGCCAGCGCTGCCTTTAGCGGCTGCGCAATTTTGCCAAGCTTGGTGCCTTTCGCCGCACAAAACGCGGCGACGGCATCCTCCAGCGTGTCGCGGGACCAACTAACATTTCGCAACTGCGGCGTCAATTCGTTCAGTATGCCAATGGATACTGAATTCAGCGCTTTTGTCGCCTTTTCGTCTGGTTCCATTGGCCGGGACCTCAATATAAACCGTGCTTTGTCAAGCAATTGCGGAAATGTCTTCGCACTTTTCTTTAGGCAATACATCGCCCGCGCCAACCCGTCTTTCTGCGCGTCGCTAAGCGCGGGCTGGTCGCTGGCGGCCAGATAAGCCTCAATTTCTGCTGTGAGTGCAGCATCATCAGAGACCGCCATTTGCTGCCCGCAAAGGTTTTCCAGTTTCTTGGTGTCAAACCGCGACGGCGATTTGCCAATTCCTTCAAAATCAAACCAATCGCGAGCCTGTGCATCGGTAAAAAATTCTGCATCCCCATGCGACCAGCCAAGCCGGGTCAGATAGTTGCGCATTCCGGCGGCCGGGTAACCAAGCGCCTGATAATCCTGCACGCCCGTCGCGCCGTGGCGTTTTGAAAGTTTTTTACCGTCCGGCCCGTGGATCAGCGGGATATGCGCCCAGACGGGAATATCCCAGCCCATGGCCCGGTAAACCAGCATCTGGCGCGCCGCATTGGCTAGGTGGTCGTCGCCCCGGATTACATGGGTCACGCCCATATCGTGATCGTCCACCACAACGGCCAGCATATA
>JAHRVD010000329.1 GCA_019090845.1 Marinosulfonomonas sp. | reverse complement strand
CCCAGCATGTAGCTGTGAATGGCGGGCGTATAGATCAGATCGTTGGAACGCAGAAAACTGAACGTTCGCGCCATGAAAAACGAATCCAGATAGCCGTGTTT
Organism: Marinosulfonomonas sp.; assembly: GCA_019090845.1. Classification (GTDB taxonomy): domain Bacteria; phylum Pseudomonadota; class Alphaproteobacteria; order Rhodobacterales; family Rhodobacteraceae; genus NORP110. The sequence continues at coordinate 2,850 of JAHRVD010000329.1, read as the reverse complement.
TTCGACCTCGGCCTCGATCCCGTCAACAAAGCTGTCATCCAGGAAAACCCCAAACTCGCCGGGATCAGAAAAATCGGTCAGGGCAGTGAAAAACGTCGCCGATTTGATCGACGTATCTTTGCGTTTAGACATCAGCGACAAGGTCAGCCCAAGCGTCGTTCCGGCGATGCAATAGCCCACTGCATTGACCTTTTTGACGCCGGTGATTTTCTTGACCTCACCAATCGCTGCCAAAAAACCCTGTTCAATATAACTGTCCATACCATAGTCGGCATAGCTGGCGTCCGGATCAACCCAGGACACGACAAACAGGCTAAACCCCTGATCTACAATCCATTTTACGAGGCTGTTCTTTTCTTTCAGGTCCATGATGTAGAACCGGTTGATCCACGGCGGAAATATTACCAGCGGAGTTTTGTGCACCTTCTCGGTCGTGGGCGCATATTGGATCAGTTCAAAAAGCGGGTTGCGAAACACCACCGACCCTTCGGTCGTGGCCAGGTTCTCACCCACCTGAAAAGCAGATTTGTCGGCCAGCGTCACCACCAGGTCGCCGTCGTTTTCTTCCAGATCGCGCACCAGATTTTCCAGCCCGTCCACCAGCGATTGCCCCTCGGTTTCCACCGCCTTTGTCAGCGCTTGCGGGTTGGTGCCCAGAAAATTTGCCGGACTCATCATTGCGACGATCTGGCGGGAAAAATAGTCCAGCCGCTTTTGGTCAGCCGGTTCCAGCCCTTCCATATTGTCGACCAACTCCAGGATCGCCTGCGAGTTTGTCAGGTATTGCTGCTTTAGGAAGTTGAAATAGGGGTTTTCAGCCCATGCCGGATCGGAAAACCGCTTGTCTTTCGGGGTATCATCGGCGGGCGCATCCAGTTTGCCTTGCGCCAGCATTTCCTGCACCTGAATATAATGGCTCAGTGATTTCCCCCAGAAAGATACCTGCTGTTCAATCATTTTCGCCGGATCGGCCACCGCTTGCGTCATATAGGCGGACGCGGCTTTCATATACAGGTCTTCGCCCGGCCCCTGCAGGCTGGCGTCGATGTCTTTCTTTTTCGCAAACGCCGCTACAAGGCGACGCGACAATTCTTCAATCTTCACCAGATTGGCGTTCAGAACCCGGCTGTTGGGGGTGGTTTCACGATCATCGGTTGTCATCTTTTGGGTTCCGGCATAACTATTGTGCACCTGCAGCATAAACCGAACCTTGCGATTGGGGAAGGCGACGTTTTGAACCGGGCGGGACCGGGAAGGAATTTCATGCGGTACATGGCGACTTACGATCTGATGGAAACTGCACGCACTACCAACCAGTGGCTTGGGGCGAGCGCGCAGGCGTTTGGATCATACCCGATGATGGGAATGATCCCAAATCCAATGATCGGCATGATCAAAGCATGGGGCGAAGTCACCGAACGCGCGTTTGCGCGGATGGTTGTAAAGCCGGACTGGGGTATTGCCTCGGTTGTGGGCGAGGATGGGCGCGATCATGTGGTCGAGGTTGAAGCACTGGTCAGCAAACCCTTTGGCGACCTGATCCATTTCAAAGTTCTCGGGCGCAAAGAAAAACAACGCCGGGTGATGATTGTTGCACCGATGTCTGGCCATTATGCCACCCTGCTGCGCTCGACCGTCACCAGCCTGCTGCCCGATTGCGAAGTTTACATCACCGACTGGCATAACGCGCGCGACATTCCGGCCAGCGAAGGCAAGTTTGATATCGAGGATTATACCCTCTACCTCGTTGAATTCATGAAATACCTCGGGCCAAACTCGCATATAGTTGCGGTCTGCCAGCCAGCCCCGCTAACGCTTGCGGCCACCGCTATTCTGGCCGAGCAGGACCCAAAGGCCCAGCCCCATTCGCTGACCCTGATCGGCGGCCCGATTGACCCGGACGCCGCGGCAACGGATGTGACCGACTTTGGCCGCCGCATCACTATGGGCCAGCTCGAAGAAACGATGATCCAGCGCGTCGGATTCAAACATCCCGGCGTCGGGCGGATGGTTTATCCGGGCTTGTTGCAACTGGCGTCTTTCGTATCGATGAACGCCGAAACCCACACCAATGCCTTTACCGACCAGATCAAACGCGTATCCGAAGGCGGCGGCGCGGATCATGACCGCCACAACAAGTTTTATGATGAATATCTGGCCGTTATGGACATGACGGCCGAATTTTACCTATCCACGGTCGAGCGGATTTTCAAAGACCGCGAGATTGCCCGCAATGAATTTGTCGTGGCCGGCCATAAGGTGGATATCGGCAAGATCACTGATGTGGCTGTGAAAACGGTCGAGGGTGAAAACGACGATATCAGCGCACCGGGGCAGTGTTTTGCAGCGCTTGATTTACTGACCGGGCTGCCCGACAGCAAAAAGGCCAGCCACGTAGAACCGGGCGCCGGGCACTATGGCATTTTCGCCGGGCGCAGCTGGCGCGAAAACATCCGCCCGCTGGTTCTGGATTTCATTGACGCCAATACTCGCAGCGCCGATGTGGTTCAGGTCGCAACCGCGCGCTAGGCAGACCCGGCGGCAATCACCTGATCCAGCGCCGCGCCAATCATCGTCAAACACGCCGGTTCTGAAAATCGGTGATCGACACCTTTGACCAGCGTCAGTTGCATATCGTCGCAATCGGCGTGCTGCAAAATCTTAAGCGGCACAGATTGATCCACCGCCTCATCCATAGTCCCTTGTAAAAACCGCGCCGGGAACGGCAGTTTCAGCGGCTTTTTCAACACCAGATGATTGCGGCCATCCTCGATCAGGCGGCGGGTGATGATATAGGGGGCCTCGTATTCTGTCGGCACCTCGATCTGGCCCTCGGTCATGATTGTCTGG
>JAHRVD010000328.1 GCA_019090845.1 Marinosulfonomonas sp. | reverse complement strand
GCACCGGCCGAGGTGATGATGGTGGCGGCCCATAATTCTGATCTGGTGGCCGCGCGTCAGGCAGGTCTGCAAACCGGTTTCTTCCCGCGACCACTGGAACACGGCGACCCGGCCAAAGCGGAACTGAAACCCAGCGATGATTTTGAAGTGGTCGCTGACGATCTGGAAGATTTGGCACGCCAGCTTGGTGCCTAAGACCTAGCGCGCCGTTTTCAGAGCAACAGATCGCCCTGCATGACAACAACCCCGGACCCTGAAACCTTTACCCCGGAAATGTCGTTGCGCGGCCCTAAAACTACGACTTGCGCGCAGCCCGGACGGCCCATCCAATGGCCCTGCTCGGCCGTAAAGACCGGCCCATCAATCAGCCCATGCTCCCACAAATACGCCGCCATGCACCCGGTGGCCGAGCCGGTGAACGGATCTTCGGCAGGCATCGGCGGTGGTAGTAATAAGCGGGAAAACGTGTCCCCTGATCCTGTTTCACCGCCCATTGCGACCAGAAACGGTTCGATGAAAGTATCGGCGGTGCCAGCCGTAAATTCTGCTAGAGCGGACAGATTCAGTCGGGCAGCGCGCAGGGCATCTTTTGTGCGCAGAACCGTGATTGCAAAACCCGTTCCGGTCGAGACAGTTTGTGGAATTCCAACAATGTCACCTGCGGATAGTCCATAAATCGCGGCGATATCGGCGGGATCGTGCGTGGCCCCAAAAACTGGCCTGTGCTGGGTCATGGTGACACCCACGCGCCCTTGCCGATCCTGCATAATCTCTATGGGTAAAACACCCGAACCGACTTCCAGTGTTATGTCCGCCCGCCCGCCTGACAGGTCGATCAAACCACGTTTCACAAGCGACACGACCGTCGCGACCGTCGGGTGCCCCGCCATCAAAATCTCTTGCCCGGCCAGATAATAGCGGGCACCGAAATCTGCTTTGTCGGATGTAACAATATAGGCGCATTCCGAAAGCGATGTTTCGCGCACAAGCGCCATCCTGTCATCCAGCGACAACCCATCCGCGCCATGCACAACGACACAGCCATTGCCGCCAAAAACGGTGTCGCTAAACGCATCGACCCAATCAAAGGCGTAACTCATCTCAGGGTCCCAGGAAGCGCAATGTCCACCATAAACTAGTGAACATAAACCGGTGCCAGATCGTTCTGGCGCGCCAGAACAAACGCAAGCCGTTCATCATGTACCAATGCCAGCCGTTCGCCATCGCCGTTATGAACAGCGAAAAGCGAACGCGCGCCCTTCACCTGATCTTGCACGTCTTGGGGCAAATCCTTGATCGAAACCGGGCGCACATAAACGATCCGATCATCACGTTGTGGGAAGTTTTCGTATTTAGTATCCATGACTTATCCTACCTTTGCTCGATTTTTATTTTCTGCACGACAGTGTCGGGTTTTGACCGCTTCAGGCTGACATGCAGCAATCCGTTTTCCATTCTGGCCCCGGAAACTTCGACACCATCCGCCATTACGAAGCTTCGCTGAAACTGGCGGGCGGCAATGCCGCGATGCAGGAATACACGCTCGGCCCCATCGTCGGTCTGTCGCCCGCGGACCAGCAATTGGCGTTCCTCGACGGTAATTGACAGGTCGCTTTCGGTAAATCCAGCCACTGCAAGGGTGATGCAATAGCTTTCATCGCTTGTCTGCTCGATGTTAAACGGGGGGTAACCGCCCAGATCAGACTTGGCGGTGCGTTCCACCAGCCGTTCAAGCTGTTCAAACCCCAATAGAAACGGGTGTGAACCAAGTGTAAGTTTTGTCATCGACACGTCCTTGATTAAGCGACAGTCAGCATTTGCACTCAGGCCCCGGCACGCGGCAACCTGTTCCTAATATGGGAACCAAACCGGCCCGCGACAAGACCATATAATCTGGCATTTTCTTTGCTCAGCGCCAATTTCCCGGTATGGTCAGGCCAAGGCCCCGGTTACAGGCAGAAATGATACATGAACGCACCCGTCGAAATGAACCACGAACAGGTTTTGCGCGTAAAACTTGAAGTTCTGCGCGAAGAGCACCGAGATCTTGATCTGGCGATACACAGCCTGCAAGAAGGCGGACGCATAAACCAGTTGACTGTCCGGCGGCTAAAAAAGCAAAAACTGCGGTTGAAAGACCAGATTGCGGTCATCGAGGACGAATTGACCCCCGATATCATTGCGTAGCGTCCTGATCGGGATATAGTGCGCCTTCCTTTTTTCGGAGCAACGACATGGCGGACCTAAAAGTGGGCATCATCATGGGCAGCCAGTCGGACTGGTCAACCATGAAAGAAGCGGCCCTTGTGCTGGACGATTTGGGCGTTCCTTACGAAACTAAAATCGTATCGGCGCATCGCACCCCTGATCGGTTATGGGACTATGGGAAATCCGCGGTCGGGCGTGGCTTGCAGGTTATCATTGCGGGCGCTGGCGGGGCTGCACATCTGCCCGGCATGATGGCATCCAAGACCCGGGTTCCGGTGATCGGAGTGCCGGTGCAAACCAAGGCGCTGTCCGGCGTCGACAGTCTTTATTCAATCGTGCAAATGCCCAAGGGCTTTCCGGTCGCCACGATGGCAATCGGGGCTGCGGGTGCGCAAAATGCCGGGTTGATGGCGGCCGCGATTTTAGCATTGCAGGACGATGCTTTGGCGCGCCGACTTGACGACTGGCGCGCAGCCCTTTCCCAATCAATTCCTGACGAACCGCGCGATGAATGAGCCACTTGCCCCCGGTTCCACGATTGGCATTCTGGGTGGTGGCCAGCTTGGGCGGATGTTGTCTGTCGCAGCGGCCCGCCTTGGGTTTAAATGCCACATATTTGAGCCGGGCGCTGAACCGCCCGCCGGGCAGGTTGCCGATCGCGTAACCACGGCCAGCTATGATGACATTGCGGCTTTGAAGGGTTTTGCCGCCTCGGTCGACGTCATAACTTACGAGTTTGAAAACATCCCGACCGGCGCGCTTGATGTGCTGGAGGCCCTGCGCCCGGTTTATCCAAACCGCGACGCGTTGCAGATCAGTCAGGATCGCCTGAGCGAAAAAGAATTCCTGCAAGGTCTGGGGCTAAAAACCGCGCCCTTCGCGGTTGTCGATAATCTGGCGGATCTGGAACAGGCGGTCGCCATCATCAATACGCCTGCAATTCTGAAAACCCGCCGTCTGGGTTACGATGGCAAAGGACAGGCGCGGATCAACAATTCCGGTGACATTGAAACGGCGATAACCGCGATGGCAGGTGCGCCGGCATTATTGGAAGGTTTCGTTGATTTCAGCCATGAGGTTTCGGTGATCGGCGCGCGCAGTCAGGACGGTCAGGTTGCTTGTTTTGATCCGGGCGAAAATATCCACGTTGACGGCATACTGCACACAACGCGCGTTCCTGCACGGCTAAGCGGCGCTCAGCGCACAAATGCCGTTCTGATCGCCGCGCGCATCCTGAACGCGCTGGATTATGTTGGCGTCATTGGGGTTGAGCTGTTTGTGACGGGTGGCGGGTTGATCGTGAATGAATTTGCGCCGCGCGTGCATAATTCTGGCCATTGGACGCAAAACGGCTGTGCTATCGACCAGTTTGAGCAGCATATCCGCGCCGTCGCTGGCTGGCCGCTTGGCGATGGTAGCCGCCATTGTGATGTCGAGATGGAAAACCTTATCGGGGACAGTGTCCGGCAGATCGGTGAGATCGCCAAAGAAGGGCGCGCGGCTATTCACCTATATGGAAAATCGCAGGCGCGACCGGGTCGTAAGATGGGCCATGTGAACCGGATTATCGAGCCCGGCAGCTAAACTTAATAGCGCACTATCTGGCCGATAAGCTTGCCCACCGTCAGTTCGTGGTCAAATTTTCCGGTCTTCAGGAAAAGTTTGACCTGTGCGATCACCAGCGGGTTCAGCGTCATAAACGTATGGGTCACCGGCATCACGATGTGGTCGTCCATTCCGGCGATCCGTGTGCTTGCAACCGATACCTTTCCGTCGTCCACGCCTTCTATCACCGAAGAATAAACCGGGTTCAGTGACAGGTTTCCCGCAATCACCCCCAACTCGAACCGGGGCAATCCCAATTGGTTGGGAACACTGTCCGGCCCGGTGCCCAGCTCGATCAGGGCCGGACCATTGATCCAGGTAAATGCACCCAAATCACCGAATGTGTCGACAATTTCGGAACCGTGGTTGGGTGGTGCCATCATGACCACCCGCCCCATCTTGGTCGGGCGATTATCCTGCAACCACGCGCGTACCAGAATACCGCCCATGCTGTGGGTCACAAAATGCACTTTTTCCTGATCCCCGCATGCGTTCACCGCCGGTGGCAAGACAGAACGAACCAACACCTCGATATTGGCCTTGGTTGATGGATAGTTGGTGTTAACAACGCGGTATCCATCCGCCACAAGCGATTGTTCCACAACCAACATCGACATGTCGCTGCGCGCCAGCCCGTGCAACAACACAACGCAATCGGCCCGGGAAATTCCGGGAAGAACAAGCAACAAGGCTGTCAGCAATACACGCATAACGACAAATCTAAACAATCATCGGTGCTTTTTTTAGGCCCGCACAAAAATAACTGATCTTATTGTGTTTTTTCCCCCGCCCGCCATAGCGATAGCAATACACCACTGATCACCAGTGCTGCGGCAAATACAAACCGCAGATTTAGCGGTTCATTCAGCAGCAACAGTCCGCCAGCGACAGCAATCAACGGCACGGTCAATTGCGCGACCGCGGCAACACTCGATTGCAAACGCTGCAATACGAAATACCACAACGCATAGCCCGCCCCCGATGTCACAGCCCCGCTTAGCACCGCCAGCATCGCCCCCCGCGCCGCTAGCCCGTCCGGCAAGGCCAAATAGCACACCACACCAAGCGGCAACGCCAGCGCAAAATTTGCGCCCGTAGCCCCCAGCGGATCGACAATTCCGCGCCCGAGCAGCGAATAAATCCCCCAGCCAAACGCCGCCGCTGCCATCAGTATCGCTCCGACCAGATCGGGCGGTGATGCCCCCGTGGGCCACAGCAACACGACCAGACCGCCAAGGGCCACACCAGCGCCCAGCCAGCGCGCCAGCGGGACAGGTTCACGCAACCACAAGGCACCCGCGAACATGGTGACCTGCACACCGGCAAACAGGATCAACGCGCCAACCCCGGCCTGCAGAGACACGTATGCAAAAGAAAACCCAAGCACATAAATCGCCAGTGTCAGAACACCCCAGATCCGCCCGGGCGCACGCCACGGAACCGGTTTTTTTTGCAAGCGGATCAATGCCAGCAAGAACAAGGCCCCAGCCCCAAGCCGAACCATCGCAAAGGCGGCAGGCCCGGTTTCGTCGCCGGTTAATGCCATCCGGTTCAGGATCGAATTACCGGCAAAGGCAACCATGACCAGCGTTGTCAAAAGGAATAAGCGCATAGACGCCATGCTTGGCGCATTTTGCCGGTATTGCAAATAACGAAAGCTTGCGGGCCGTCAGGCGATGTCTTTCTCTACCGTGATGACAATGCTGCCCTTTTTGTGTCCGCTCTCAAAAAAAGCATGCGCTTTGGCAGCATGTTCAAGCGGGAATTGCCGGTCGATGTAAGGCGTGAACTTACCCTGCTCAGCCAAAGAAGCCAAAAACACCAAATCTTCAGCCCGTTCAGGTGCGTAGCCGCCAATCGCCTTCTTTCCGCGTTTCTTTCGCGCAAAGACCATACCCAATAGCTGCCACAGATTGGCCGAAACCAGCAAAAGCCGCCCGTTTTCTCGCAGGGAGTTTTCACATTTCCGGTAGGTCGCGGTGCCCGAGGTGTCGACGATTATATCGTAAGTCGCCCCGGTCACGGCAAAGTCGGTGGTTGTATAGTCAATCACCTCATCTGCTCCGATAGAATGGACCATTTCCAGACTGCCGGTGTGGCACACACCCGTCACATGTGCCCCAAAATGCTTGGCAAGCTGAACAGCGGCGCTGCCCACTATTCCGGCAGCCCCAATAACAAGAACCCTGTCACCACTTTTGATATGGCCCTTGTCGCGCAGGAAATTCAACGCTGTGCCGCCGCCAAATGACAGCGCAGCTGCCTGACTGTAACTAAGGTCAGCGGGCTTCAAAGCGATAGCTTTATCCTGCCCAATAATTGCGTATTGAGCGTAACCGCCAAAACCGGCACCGGGAAAGGCAAAAACTTCGTCGCCCGGTTTGAAATTTGTGACCCGGCTGCCCACGGCCCTGACCTCACCAGCGAACTCGGTTCCCAAAATGCGCCGCCTTGGTCCAAACACGCCAAACACAAGACGTCCGATCAGGCCGAATCCGGCTGGCATATCAAGACTGCGCGCCAATCGGTCGCCGGAGGTCACCGTGGTTGCATGGACCCTGACAAGAACGTCGGTTTTTCCCGGAACCGGCTTTGGCACGTCTCTGACTTTCAGGACATTTGGCATTCCGTACTTTTCGTATTCAATCGCTAACATGGCTCTCGCCTCCTATTTCACGGAGCATTTAACACATGCAATATTCGACGATAATTGACTAAATATGGAATAGTGATATGCATTATTGCATGGATTGGCGATCAGTGAAATTCGACTGGAACCGGGCGCGTGCTTTTCTTGTAACGGCCGAAGAAGGGTCGCTGTCGGCGGCGTCTCGGGCGCTGGGGATGACGCAACCCACGCTTGGGCGGCAAGTCTCGGCGTTGGAAAAAGAACTGGGTATCGTGCTGTTTGAGCGTGTTGGACGAGGGCTGACCCTGACACCCAGCGGCTTGGAACTGTTGGATCATACCCGCGCGATGGGCGAGGCAGCAAGCCGAATTTCTCTGACTGCATCCGGCCAGTCGCAGTCAATCCAAGGCAGTGTGTGCATAAGCGCAAGCGAGGTGGACGCTGCATTTCGGCTGCCCCCAATCATCGCTAAACTACGCCACCTGCAACCCGGAATCGACATTGAGATTGTGGCCTCTAACGCCGAAAGTGACCTGCGGCGACGAGAGGCAGATATTGCCATTCGAAACTATCGCCCCAAACAACCCAGTCTGATTGCCCGCAAGCTCCGAGACATAGACGGCAGGCTTTATGCTTCAGGTAAGTATTTGGAAACATTGGGATACCCTGAATACCCAGAAGGTTTTGCTAACGCCGACTTCATCGGCTTTGACAGATCTGAACAGCTGATAGAAGCGCTGAAGCTGTTTGGCCTAAGCCTTACGCAGCGAAACTTTCCCATTGTATCCACCAGCCATCTTATCCAGTGGGAGCACGTCAAGCAGGGGGCGGGCATCGGCATAATGTCACAAGACATCGGCGATAAGGAACCGCAGGTGCAACAGGTGCTGCCACAACTTGATCCGCTGGTCGTTCCGGTTTGGCTGGTCTGTCATCGCGAGGTTCACACCAGCCGCCGGGTGCGGTTGGTTTTTGACCTGTTGGCCCAAGAGCTTTTGTCTTTTTAACCTCGCCACACCACGACGACAGTGTGATCCCGTGTGAATTGCAAGTCACCCAAACGGTCCCGATATCAATAGTAGATGGAAGGGACAAAACCGCTTCCAGCGGCCCCCAACATCAATTCAGCAACGAAAGGAGTTTGATATGTTCAGACGTATTTTGACTGCGGCGGTCTTGTTCGGAATGGCAGCAACCGGACCTCCGGCACATGCAGCGAGCTGCGGCGATCGCGAAACCGTCATTAACCGTCTGGAAACCCAGTTTTCCGAGCATCTGGTGGGCGGCGGACTGCAATCGGTGCAATCCGTGGTCGAGGTTTGGGCGTCGCAGGAAACCGGCACATTTACGGTTTTGGTCACAAACACCCAAGGCATCAGCTGTGTGGTGAGCACCGGTAGCAACTGGTTTCATAAAGAACCCCGGATCGAACCGGCAGGGATACCAAGTTAGGTTCGCCAATCTGGATTTATGTCAGGCCGTCAAAGGCAGCCGGGTAGATCAATTCGCCTTGTGCGCTGTCGTCCCCCGGCCCGGCTAGCATCGTTGAACCAATCGGATAGGGCGAACGCATCTGCGCCGCGCGCGCTCTGGAAAAGCCCTGCCGCTCATAGAAAGTCACCTTGCCCAACACGCAGATTGGCGCCTTGGCCACTTTTGCAGCGAAATTCACGGCGGCCCGGGTCAGCTGCGACCCGATACAGAGACCCTGCGCTTCAGGCGCGACCGCCAGGGGCGCCAGACACAACCAGCCCTTTGGCGCAACCATTTGCGAAACTGCAATATAGCCGACAATGTCCGGCCCTCGGGCAACAAGTTCCAAAACCATGTCGCCAGCCTTTCGCAATCTGGCGACCAGCACTGCTTCCTCGGGGCTAGGAAAAGCCGCGCGAAGAACCTCGTCTATCCTGTCAAAATCGGCCGGGGTGGCCGGGTCGATTGTTTCAAGCATCCAGACCTCATGAAAAAGGGGGCCGCGAACGGCCCCCTTTGGGATAACACCAAAGTGGCGTGATTTACATCATGCCGCCCATGCCGCCCATGCCGCCCATGTCAGGCATGCCGCCACCAGCGCCAGCGCCTTCTTTGGCAGGCTGATCAGCAACCATAGCTTCGGTTGTGATCAACAGACCAGCGATTGAGGCTGCGTCTTCCAAAGCCGTGCGAACAACCTTGGCCGGATCAATGACACCAGATTTGAACAGGTCGCCATATTCTTCGGTCTGAGCGTTAAAGCCAAATGCCGCATCGTCGCTTTCGCGAACCTTGCCAGCAACAACCGCACCGTCAACACCCGCATTTTCAGCGATCTGACGAAGTGGTGCTTCCAGCGCACGACGAACGATGCCAACACCAGCGTCCTGATCCGAGTTTTCACCCGTCAGGCCTTCCAGAGCTTTGGCACCCTGCATCAGAGCAACACCGCCACCGACAACAACACCTTCTTGCACGGCCGCACGGGTCGCGTTCAGGGCGTCATCAACACGGTCTTTACGCTCTTTCACTTCAATCTCTGTCATGCCGCCAACGCGGATGACAGCAACACCGCCTGCCAATTTGGCAACGCGTTCCTGAAGCTTTTCACGATCGTAGTCCGAAGTTGTTTCTTCGATCTGCTGACGGATCTGGGCCACGCGGGCTTCGATCTCGGCTTTTTCGCCATTGCCGTCGATGACAGTCGTCTCATCTTTGGTGATGGTGACTTTCTTAGCAGTACCCAGCATGTCGATGGTCACGTTTTCCAGCTTCATGCCCAGATCTTCGGAAATAACCTGACCACCGGTCAGAATACCAAGATCCTGCAACATTGCCTTACGACGATCACCAAAACCCGGCGCCTTAACGGCAGCGATTTTCAGGCCGCCACGCAGCTTGTTCACAACCAGAGTTGCAAGGGCTTCGCCTTCAACATCTTCGGCAATGATCAGCAAAGGCTTGCTTGACTGGATAACTGTTTCCAGCAGTGGAACCATTGGCTGAAGGCTGGACAGTTTCTTTTCGTGCAGCAGGATCAGACAGTCTTCCATATCGGCGAGCATCTTGTCTGGGTTAGTCACAAAGTAAGGTGACAGGTAACCGCGATCAAACTGCATGCCTTCGACGACTTCGGTTTCTGTTTCCAGACCCTTGTT
>JAHRVD010000327.1 GCA_019090845.1 Marinosulfonomonas sp. | reverse complement strand
GCTTGTTGCCACTGATCGCCCACCCCAAAGCCACTCTATATGTGAACCTCGAAGAAGCCCGCCAACTTTGCCACCGTAACTGCACCGACAGTGCCGCGGCCGCGCAGGCGCTGATAGATCAGGGCGCACAACGGGTGTTGGTAACTGATGGCGGAGCGACGGCAACGCTGGCCAGCCCCGCCGCAATGATCAGTGCACAGCCACCCGAGGTGCTAGTCAGCCGCGTAACAGGTGCGGGTGACACATTTATGGCAGCACATATTGCAGCCGAAATTTCCGGTAAAAAGCCAGAACAAGCCTTGAACGCAGCCCTACAGGCCGCCGCCGCCTATGTATCAGGAGACACCCAGTTATGATCCCGCTTGTCTATAGTGAAGAAGTTGCACAGGCTCGTGCAGATGGTACACCCGTTGTCGCGCTGGAAAGCACCATCATCACCCACGGAATGCCCTATCCGCAGAACGTCCAGACAGCCCGCGCGGTCGAAGAAACAGTGCGCGCCAATGGCGCAACCCCGGCAACGATGGCCGTGCGCCGTGGCGAAATTTGCGTTGGCTTGAATGATGACGAACTGGAACGCCTCGGACAGATTGAAAACGTTGCCAAGCTTTCGCGCGCCGATTTTGCGGCCTGTGTGGCGACCGGTTCAACTGGGGCTACTACCGTTGCGGCCACAATGATTGCCGCACGCCTTGCCGGAATAGAAGTCTTTGCCACCGGCGGCATCGGCGGTGTGCATCGGGGCGCTGAACTTAGCTTTGATATCTCGGCTGACCTTGCTGAACTTGCGCAAACACCGGTCACGGTGGTCGCCGCAGGCGCCAAAGCGATCCTTGATCTGCCTAAAACGCTGGAAGTGCTGGAAACCTACGGCGTCCCGGTCATTGTTTATCAGCAAAATGAGTTTCCGGCCTTCTGGTCACGCTCCTCTGGCCTTCCGGCACCGATCCGCATGGACAGCGCCGCCGATATTGCCCGCGCCCATATCATGCGCGCGGACCTTGGCCTGCCGGGGGGCCAGTTGATTGCAAACCCCATTCCCGCCGAAAGCGAAATTGCGGCCAGCAAACTGGCTCCGGCTATCGAACATGCAATTGCCAACGCCAATGATCAGGGGATCGCGGCAAAAGATGTAACACCGTTCCTGTTGCAACGGATTTACGAGCTGACCAACGGGCAATCCCTGACGGCCAATATCGCACTGGTGAAAAACAACGCAAAACTGGCCTCAGAGATCGCCTGCGAAGTGGCCGCGCGACGGGCACCCACCCCGTTAAAGGCACCATATCCATTGTAGGGCGTTAACAAACAGCCTATCGTGTTCTGATAGTTCACCAAAACTGCTTGAGATATGACAAACCCGTTTGACGAAGAAAACCACCCACCACGTCGGCGGCGCCGACGGATTTTGGCTGGATTGCGGGCAAATTTCCTGACCGGACTTGTGGTGGTCGCCCCCGTTAGCCTGACGATCTATCTGATTTCCACTGTTGTCGGCTGGATTGACAGTTGGGTGCTGCCTTTTGTGCCTGCCAATTTTCGCCTCGACCAATATATCGGCATCGATTTGCGCGGTGCCGGCGTCATTATTTTTCTGCTGTTCACTATCGTGGTTGGCTGGCTGGCCAAGGGCATTATCGGCCGGTCGTTTCTGGGCTGGGCCGAGGGCGTTGTGGATCGCATGCCGGTTGTCCGCTCAATTTACAATGGCTTAAAGCAAATCGCCGAGACGGTGTTTGCGCAGACTGACACCTCTTTTGAAAAAGCCTGTCTTGTGGAATATCCGCGAAAAGGCATATGGGCGATTGCTTTTATCTCAACTAACGCTAAAGGAGAGGTGAACAAACGAATTCCGGTCGATGAACAATTGATTTCAGTATTTTTACCAACTACACCAAACCCAACCTCCGGTTTTTTACTGTTTGTGCCAAAGTCAGATATTATGGAGCTAAGTATGAGTGTCGAGGATGCAGCCAAATTGGTAATTTCAGCTGGGCTTGTCTATCCCAATCCCAAAGATCCGAAGACCCCAAAAACCGAAGGCAAATAACCCGCTGTGCTGTTTGCTGCAACAACCGGGTTTGGAACGGCCTTTTCATTGATTTTTGTAATCGGTGCACAAAATTCCTTTGTTTTGCGTCAGGGTTTACTACGCAAACATGTCTTCTGGCTGTGCCTGCTTTGCGCAACTTCGGACGCCGTTTTGATAACTGCCGGGGTGGTCGGGTTCGGTGCCATTGTGACCGTGTATCCGATGTTACCCACAGCGATGGCATGGGCTGGGGGGGCATTTCTTCTGTTTTATGGAGCCCTGCGGTTTCGCGCCGCCTTTCAGGGGGATTACAAGGTCGTCCTGCAGGGTGATTCTGCGCCACTGTGGTCAACACTGGCTATCGGGGCTGCGTTCACATGGGGCAATCCGCATGTCTATCTGGACACCCTTGGGTTGATTGGCGCAGTGTCCACAAAATTTTCCGACCCGTCGCAAAACCTGGCATTCGCCCTAAGTGCAATATTGGCAAGTTTCGTATTTTTCTTCGGGCTTGGATATGGTGCGCGGATTTTGGCACCAATGATGCAATCCGCCAAAGCCTGGAAAATCCTTGATGTGCTGATCGGTTCGGTGATGTGGATCCTTGCAGCAGGTTTGCTGGCAAAAGTTTAAAGCGCCGTCCAGCCGCCATCTATGCTGATCGTAGTGCCGGTAATCTGTGCGGCGGCATCCGAACACAGAAACACCGCCGTCTCGCCGACCTGCCCGGTTGTAGCAAATTCCCGCGACGGCTGGCGCGCTAGCATGACCTCTTTGATCACCGTTTCACGATCCATGCCGTATTCTTTCATCGTGTCCGGTATCTGCGCCTCGACCAGTGGTGTCAGAACATAACCCGGACAGATCGCATTACAGGTTATCGGATCTTCGGCCGTTTCCAGACCAACCGTTTTGGAAAGGCCAACGATCCCATGTTTGGCCGCCACATAGGCAACCTTATAGGGCGATGCCGTCAGCCCGTGCGCGGACGCGATATTAATCACCCTGCCCCAGCCGGCAATTCGCATCATCGGCAGCGCTGCTGCAATTGTGTGAAACGATGAACTCAGGTTGATCGCGATAATTGCATCCCATTTTTCGGGCGGGAAATCTTCGATCGCTGCCACATGCTGAATGCCGGCGTTGTTGACCAGAATATCGCAGGCACCCGCTTTTTCGATCAAAGCACGGCAATCCTCGCCGCGCGACATATCGGCCTGAATATAGCGGGCCTGAATATTGTGGTCCTTGGCAATCCGGGCGGCAAGCGCGTGATCTTCCGGCCGGTCGGTGAATGAATTAAGCACCACATTGGCCCCGGCCTGCGCCAGCGTTTCAGCAACGCCAAGTCCGATACCGGAATTGGAGCCAGTAACGATTGCGGTTTTTCCAGATAAAGTCATGCGAGCCCCCGGTTTTCTACCTGCCCAATAGTATGCCCGCGCGCCGCAAGTAACAGGGCAAAACGACATAACAATATGGATCAAGCCAAAAAAAACGCCCGCACGAAGCGGGCGTTAAGTTATTGAGGCAGGTTTCATACAGGCAAGAAACCTATCGAGCAGTGCGCCCTTTATACGCGACACCTTGCCAACGGCCAAGCTAAAAGTTTGAAAAGGTTAAAGGACCCGGTTACGGTCCGGGCCAACAAATCAAGGCCACAGGGGATTGTTGCCAAAATGAAACCTATCTATTTCCAGTTCTGTCGCGCCGCATTGCTCGTTTTGCCACTGTTTTTTGGCGTCTCGTCAGTGACCGCAGAACCTAGCCACGCAATAGCTATGTATGGTGACCCGGTTTTGCCACCCGATTTTGTGTCTCTGCCTTATGCCAACCCGGATGCCCCCAAAGGCGGCCGCATCGTATTTGC
>JAHRVD010000326.1 GCA_019090845.1 Marinosulfonomonas sp. | reverse complement strand
TGGGACTGGCGCTATTATTCCGAGCAGCGCCGCGTTGCAGAACATGATCTGGACGAGGCAGAGCTGAAACCCTACCTGCAACTGGATCGGATGATCGAGGCTGCATTTTCCTGTGCAGGAAAATTGTTCGGGCTGGAATTTCGCGCCATTGACGCATCGCTTTATCACGATGACGCCCGCGCATGGGAGGTCACGCGCGACGGGCGGCATTTGGCTGTGTTCATCGGTGACTATTTTGCCCGCAGCTCCAAACGGTCCGGGGCATGGTGTTCAGCAATGCGTCAGCAGCAAAAACTGGCAGGGGATATCCGCCCGATTGTTGTGAATGTCTGCAACTTTGCCAAGCCGGCTGTCGGCGATGCGGCGTTGTTGTCGTTTGATGACGCGCGCACCCTGTTTCATGAATTTGGCCATGCGCTGCATCAGATGTTATCCGACGTCACCTATGAATCGATATCGGGCACATCGGTTGCGCGCGACTTTGTGGAATTGCCCAGCCAGTTGTTTGAGCATTGGTTGGCCGTGCCAGAGGTGCTGTCAGAATTTGCCACCCATGCCCAAACCGGCAAGGCGATGCCCAAGGATTTGTTGGAACGGCTGTTGGCCGCGCAGACCTATGACATGGGGTTTTCTACGGTGGAATACACGGCCTCGGCGCTGGTCGATCTGGCGTTCCATGAAGGGGCCGCACCAGCGGATCCAATGGCAAAGCAGGCCGAAGTGCTGGAGCAGATCGGTATGCCCCATGCAATCGCCATGCGCCATGCGACACCCCATTTTGCACATGTGTTTGCGGGCGACGGTTATTCCTGCGGCTATTACAGCTACATGTGGTCCGAAGTTATGGATGCGGATGCGTTTGAAGCATTTGAAGAGGTGGGCGATGCGTTCGATGCTGGTTTGGCTGAAAAGCTAGAGCACCACATTCTGTCGGCAGGCGGGGGGCGTGACGCCGAGGCGCTTTATACTGCATTTCGCGGACGGATGCCGGGTGTTCAGGCGTTGCTAAAGGGTCGTGGATTTGCAGCCGGGTAGCGTATTCGCCCGGCTCTATTTGGATGGATCATCCGGGTGGGGCATATCGCCAAACGGATCTTTGTGGATCATCACGTCACTTTTGGGATATCGGTGCAGGATTGCCCGGCGCAAGGCTGCGCCGATGGCATGTGCCTCGTTCAAGGTTTGGTCGCCGTCCAGTTCGATATGCAGGTTTATAAAAACCTTTGAACCAGCGGTTCGGGTTTTTAGATCATGAAAGCCCTGAACGCCCGGCCATTCGCGGGCGATTTGCCCGATCTCGGCCAACATTTCCGGCGGTGCAGCGCGGTCCATCAATGCGTTCCAAGCAGAACCGCCAATGCGAAAAGCCCCGACTGTCAGCATTCCGGCAGCGCCAAGCGCGACCACACTGTCGATGACCTGCAGCCCAAGCCGGTCTGAGGCCCAGAGCGACAGGATTGCACCGATGCTGGGCACCAGATCACCCAGATAATGCAACGCATCGGCGCGCACGACGCGGCTGCCGGTGCGCCGGATCACGCGGCGCTGCCAAGCGACAAGTGCAATGGTCAAGACAATCGACAGGATCATAACCGCAATGCCGCGACCTTCGGCCTGCAGTGGCGGCGGGGCGTCACTGAAAAGGCGCCGGGTGGCGGCGAAGGCGATGACACCTGCCGATATCAGAATGAACAAGCTTTGCCCAAGAGCCGCCAGATCTTCGGCAGAGTTATGGCCGAAAGCGTGGTCTTCATCCGGGGGCCGGGCTGCATAGGCGATGGCCGCCAGCCCGCCCACAGAAATCATCAAATCCATCGCGCTGTCGCCAAGCGATGCTGCGACCGATAATGCCCCGGTTTGCCCAAACGCCCAAAGCTTTGCGAGCACCAGTATCAGGGCGACAGAAACTGACAGAATTCCAGCGCTAAGGTTCAGGCGAGCATCAGTGGACATCTATCCCTCGTGCGACAAACAGTTGTGGGTCAACATCAATCAAAGGAACCCTTTTTCACGGATACGGGAAAAAGCACGGCTGCCAAACTCGGGTTTTTGTGGCTCCAGACAGTTGCGCTGCAGAAACCAATAAAGGAACTTTTCATACTCAAAACCTGCCATTGCTTCGTGCCCATATGTGATTGCATCCCGAAGGTCATTGATGGTTTTGGGTGTCAGTGTCGCGTGCCAGAAATCGGATCGCGCGCAGGTTATCACCGGTTTTTTTTGCATCAGCGCTTCAAATCCAGCGGCGGAGTTCTGAGAAACGACCACATCAGAGGCGGCCGACAGATCGTGGATGCTGGCATCCGAAATTTTGATGTTAGTGTAGTCGTTACAAATCGCAATGATGGCTTTTTGTGCAAGTCTGGTCTGATCGGGGTGGAGTTTTAAGTAGACAAGGTCACCCCGGCAGGTTTGGGCAGTGGTGCGGATCATTTCTTCGGTTGTCAGGTGGTGGCAGCGATCAGCGCCCTGTTCAACATCCTGACAAAAAATGACCGCGCGGGCGGTTTCAACCGGTTCTTCTGTTCGGGGCTCTTGCGCAATCCGCGAAACGTTTTCGCGCAGCATGTGGCCGCTTACGCCATTAAAGAAATAATGCGCTTTTTCCGTATTGATCTGGTCGGGACAGAAACGCGCGAACCGGATTGAGGAATTCCAGTTTACGCCAACTTCATCCAGATACCAAAACCCCCAAATATATGCCGGCGCGGCATGCAGAATATTGGCTCCGTAGCTTGCCTGATGGCCGATCAGAATGTTCAGGTGGTCCTGTTCCATCAAAGCACGGGATGATCCGCCGCCAGCGGCGGCCAATCGCATCGCCATTCCCTGTTGTGTCAACTGCTTTGACAATTTCTCGAAAAAATCAATTTCGCCGCATCGGATTTTCTTTAGCCATCCTGCGTCGGCATGCACTACCACAGCCTTGCCAGAGTATCCGACTTTGCGTGCAACAAGGGGTGATCTGATTTGTTCCAAATTCGTTACTCCCGGATTTCACCGGGCAGGATGCCCCACAGCGCCGCTTTGTCTGCCCAACCCCTGTGGCCATCCACCCAAACACGGCACCAGAATGTATCGCAGTTTCCAAGACGTGCAATCACGCCGGCTTCGACATAGGCACTGACAGGCGCGTCTGCGTCCGGCTTCATGCGAAGCGGCAGCAAATCTTTTTCCACTATTACAGTGCGTGCGCCTGACAAAAGCGAATAATGCACCCAGCCACCAGCACCATCTTTATCGCGAACGCGGCGCCAATGGCCATATTCACCGATCACCTCAAGAGGCATGTTGCGATGCTGAAACACCCAGTCGATTTTATGGGTAAGCGATGGGCCACGGCGCACGTTTCCCTCGCTGGCTTTCAGGGAAACGTATCTTGGTAAAGGAAGGTTGGTGACTGGCCCGCGATCCTGCGCAGAGGCACGCAGCCCGACAACCATTATCAGGATCGCTGCCACACCCACCAAAAAAACGCGCGCCATATCGTCTCCGCCCGAAAATCGATCGCCTCAAATCACCGCAGCGCCGCGGTGTTGGGACCGGAATTCTACGTTCCGTTTCCCATTGCGCCGCAGTTTGCCAGCACTTGGCCGAAAATTAAAGACTACAAAGAAATGTTTTAGCGGTTGGTATCAGAATAACCCGAATCCCGACCGTGATGGTGGGCCGGTTGCAGCGATGCAGAGTGAATGCGTTGCGCACATTTTTTAATCATAATGTTGGAAATAGCCCAAATCAAAGGCAACTGCGCCCGGCTCGCCGTTCCTGATCTTGAATCCGATACATGCAGATTGCATCGGTCGCAGCGACTCCGGACGTTAAAACGCGCCTCATCATGGGGTGAAAATAGGGATGTGCGGTGGCGGACAATCTTGTCGGTCGCCACCACCGCACGGGTGCAACAATCGCTGCGAGGACATCATAGACGTTTCAGAGTGGTCCGAAAACCCTCGGTATTGCGACGTCGGGTCATCCGCAGTGTTCCACAAAGGGGAACATGGAAATAATGAATAATCTTACAAAAAAAATTGCAGCAATCACGCTGACGTCGCTTATGTCTGCGACGCCGCTGGTTGC
>JAHRVD010000325.1 GCA_019090845.1 Marinosulfonomonas sp. | reverse complement strand
GCTTGCAGGGCAAATACACCGTCCGAGCAGGCGGCGAAATAGCGCGACACATTCATGTGGCCAAGGAAATCACAATGCGATGGATCGACAACCGATTGGTAAGTTATTTGCGCGCTCATTGCTCGCCCTCTATGATTTTGTCCCGGCACCGGCTTTTTAAAAATCGGCCCGATTTGGCCTGAAAATACACGTCAAACCTGCGATTGTCACGAGCGTGCCGGGCCGTGGGGGCGAAAAACCAGCCAGCCCAAAGCTCCGGCACCGGCCAATGCTGCCAGCAAGCCGCTGATGTTTGTGGCGATATCGGCCACCATCGCGATCTGACCGCTGAATGTATAGCCCAGCCCGGTATAAATCCCGACCCAAATTGCCTCTCCTGCGATGCCCCAGGCGGTGAATTTCAACCAGTTAAGTTGCGCGGCACCGCCGATAAAATTGATGTAGGGACCAAGCGGGCTGACCAGCCAGCGCGACAGGAAAACCCCCGGACCACCCCATTTATCAAAGAAATGTTCGGCCCGCGCCAGCAGGTCAGCCCTTTTGCTGGGGGTTGCGCGGATATGTGCAAACAGGCGCGATCCGCGCTGCCCGATTGCAAAACCGGTCTGGTCGCCCGCCACCGCCCCCAGATAGGCAACGGCAGATATGGAAGTCAGGGCAAAATCGCCGGCGGCCGCGAAAGCACCGCCGCCGATCATCAGCAGTGAGGCCGGCACCGGCAGGGCAAGGCAGCTGAGGAAGGTCACGAGCCCCATCAGCCACAGGCCATAATCCGGGATCATCGCCATCAGGGTATCGCTCATTTGGATGCAGCCCGGTGCGCGTCTGTGGCAGCGGTAATGCGCGCTGCCAGATCTTTGAGGGTGATCCCCTGATCATCGGCGATTTGGGCAAGCGTCAGGCGGCGGCCGGGCATCGGACCGGCGTCCAGAATTTCGATCATCACCTCGGGCGGAAGTTGCCATGATTGGACCACGTAGCGCGGCGTCATCCAGCCCTCGATCGGTTGATCGCGATGTGTCGGGTCTGACCAATAGATAAGCGCCGTCACCGAACGCACGGTGAAGAAAACCACAAAAGCGAGCGCCAGAAGGAACCCGGAACTAAGCACCGGGTGACGGGCAAATGACGCCCGGAACCGGGCGATCATCGGCCCAGCGCCTTCATTCCCCGCTCAATCCCGGCAAGGGTCAGCGGAACCATCCGGTCCGGTCCCAGAATCTCCTGAATGAGAGAGATCGACTGGGTGTAACCCCAGTGTTTTTCCAGCGTCGGATTGATCCACAGCGACTGGGGCCATTGTTCTACTGCGCGGGTCAGCCAGGTTGCGCCGGGTTCAGCGTTCCAGTGTTCGCTGGCACCGCCGGGGTAAGAGATTTCGTAAGGCGACATGCTGGCGTCCCCCACAAAGATGCATTTGTAATCAGACCCATAGGTATTCAGCACTTCCCATGTGGGGATTTGTGCGTCCCAACGGCGTCGGTTGTCGCGCCACACACCTTCGTAAAGGCAATTGTGGAAATAGTAGTATTTGAGGTGCTTGAATTCGCTGCGCGCGGCGCTGAACAGTTCTTCCACGACTTTGATATGTGGGTCCATCGACCCGCCCACATCGAAAAACAGCAGGACTTTCACGGCATTGCGCCGCTCGGGTCGTGTGACCACATCCAGATAACCGTGATCAGCGGTGGCGCGGATCGTTCCGTGCAGGTCAAGCTCTTCTTCGGCGCCGTCGCGGGCCCATTTGCGCAGGCGTTTCATTGCCACTTTGATGTTGCGCGTTCCCAGCTCGACCGTGTCATCGAGATTGCGAAAAACCCGTTTGTCCCAGACTTTGACGGCCCGGCCCTGGCCACCTTCGGCTTGTCCGATGCGCACGCCCTCGGGGTTATAGCCGTAGGCCCCAAAGGGCGAGGTGCCCGCCGTGCCGATCCATTTGCTGCCGCCCTGATGGCGCTCGCCCTGTTCTTTCAGGCGTTCACGCAGGGTTTCCATCAGCTTTTCAAAGCCGCCCAAAGCCTCGATCTCGGCCTTTTCTTCGGCGCTCAGGTGCTTTTCGGCCATTTTTTCCAGCCATTCGCTTGGCAGATCAACCGCCTCTAGCACCTGATCGACAGTGATATGTTCCAGCCCCTTGAAAGCCTCGGCAAAGGCGCGGTCGAATTTGTCCAGATTTCGCTCGTCTTTCACCATTGCGGTGCGGGCAAGGTAATAAAACCCGTCAATATTAAACGTCACCAGGTCGGCTGACATGCCTTCAAGGAACGCAAGATATTCCCGAACCGAGACCGGAATGCCGCCTTTTCGCAGGGCTTCAAAGAAGGGCAGAAACATCGGGCTACATCAACTTTTCAATGGCGACCGTCAAAAACAGGCCGACAAGTGCAAAAATGATCGCAAAGACGGCGCCGTATTGCGCCTTGTCTAGGCGGTTTCCGCCTTTGCGTGACGCGGCGTAGACGCCATAGACGGCGCCAAGGATAATGGCGGCAATTACGATCACTGGGTGGTCCTTTCGGTTTTTGGTCTGCCCGCCGGGGTCAGGGCGGCAATCTCTCGCAGGCGGCTGCGGATTTCGGCATCCGAGCGAAAGCCATACCGCGCCCACCCAAGGCTGTCGAGACGCACGATGTCCGCTTCGCCGGGGCGCTCAAGGTTATCCAGAGCCTGCGCCTTGAGCATCAGGAAGGTTGCCAGCAGCGAAGCGTTTTCTGCCCTCAGGGCAACCGTGGTGTTACGGTCCGCTATTGCAATGGCGTCCTTTGGGCGACCTGCCGACAGCGCATAAGCGGCGCCCTGAACGGCTACATGGGCTGCATGCAGCGCTGTGGTGGGGTTGGCGCGGAATATCGTTTCGGCCTCGGAAAACGATGCCAGCGCCAGATTGGAGTCGCTGGCCAGCGCCAGACGGCCAAGGGCATAAAGAGCGAACCCAAGCCGGTTGTCTTCCCAGCCCCGAGAGCGCGCCATTGCGACGGCGCCTTGGGCGGCTGACAGCCGGGTTGCGGGCGAGCCGCGTGGCCCAAGGGCATCCTGTATCGCGTCACCCCATGCACGGGGGGTCGTATTGGCGCTGACAAATCCACCGGTCCGTCCACCCGGATTTATCCGTGACAGGATCGCCGGGATGCGCGCGGCCACCTGTTGGCGGCTCATGCCACTGCGCAGCGACGGGCTGTAGAAAGCCCGCAGGATCGTCATGTCAAAGCCGGTCAGAACGGCGTGAAAATCGTCGTCGTTAAAAATCGAGTCGCTCAGGTGATAAAGGTCATTCACCGGCCCGAGCGCTTGGGCAATCTCTTCGTGCAGACAATCGCGGATTTCCTGCGGGCTGACATCCCCGGGCAGAAATATCGCCATTTTTTCGCGTTGAGTGATTGTGGTCCAGTCCAGCGCGGCTGACCGGCGGCTGGCACGAAACTGTGCCCAGTTGGTGACGCGTGGGGCCACAAAACAAGCTGCCTGAGGCACCGCGCGCTGCAAACTGGCGCGTTTTAGAACCTCAACGGTGATATTTGCCGGCTGGTTGGCCGCGACGCGCGTGATCGGAATATGTGCTTCGCTGCGCAGACGGGCCAGCAACTGGTCCAGATCGCGCTGACTGACCGCGCTTAGCGGCGTGCCGGTCAGACGCAGGGTCACGGGCCCCTCAAACCGCGACAACACCGGCAGGTGGCGGCCACTTTCCAGATCAAAAGCCAGCGACAGAAACTGCTGGGCAATCGAGGCATTGGAACGCCGGGTCGGAGCACTACTGCGGGCGCTAAAGACATGCATTTCCGGCAAGGAAATGTCGCCCGGAGCGCGCCGGGTCACCTCTGCTGTTTGGGGCAGCGGCGCGCAGGCCGCAATCGCCAGCAGCAGTGGCGCAATCAGCGCGCGCAAGACGGGTTTTGGGGCAGGGTGCCGGATCATGGGCGATCGTAACGGATGAACGGGCTGAGTTTGGCTATGCGATCATACAGCACGCGGGCGGTTTTGTTGAACTCCTGCGTCAGCCAATAGACTTTTGGTGTTCCAGCCTGATCGGCGGCCTCATAGACAGCTTCGATCAATGCGCGCCCCACACCGGTGCCGCGGGCCTCGGGATCGGCATAGAGATCCTGCAAATAACACACCCCTTCAGGACGCCACATGTGATCGTGGAAAATGAAATGCACCAACCCGACAGGCGCGCCGTCAAGCTCGGCAATGCGCCCGTTAAATTTGTTGGACGGATCCAACAGGCGTTCAAAGCCGATGCGCTTAACTTCGTCATCCAGTTCGGTCTCATAGAAATCCAGATAGGCCGTCCAAAGACGCGACCATTCTGGATAATCCCCCGGCTGGATATGTCGGATTGTTAAGCTCATCAGGCTCTAACGCTTCGAGCGTGAAAGAAAAGCCAGCCGTTCAAACAAATGCACGTCCTGTTCGTTCTTAAGCAACGCGCCGTGCAGCTTTGGCAGCAATGATCCGGCATCGCGTTTCAGGTCTTCGGGGCTCAGATCCTCGGCCAGCAGCAGTTTCAGCCAGTCAAGGATTTCGCTGGTCGAGGGTTTTTTCTTTAGCCCGGCCTGTTCGCGAATTTCGTAAAACTGGGTCATTGCCGTTGCCACCAGCGCGTCCTTGATGCCGGGGAAATGCACCTCGACGATTTTGCGCAATGTGTCGGCCTCGG
>JAHRVD010000324.1 GCA_019090845.1 Marinosulfonomonas sp. | reverse complement strand
GATCCCGGGGCTGGCGCTTTGGTTGCCCCATACGATGAACTAGGTCGCCACATCGGGATCCAGCCAGAGCGCACTGGGATTGGCATTCCGGATGACCAACTAAAAGAATGCCGAGCGAATTAGCTGCAGCTCCAGTCCGTGCCCGAGAAATAACTGGATGGCAGCACTGATGCATCATGCATCCAGGTTACGCTTTCGTCGTCGTAGCGGTTCACCCATTCCCAAACCGTGTTTCCGGCAGCATCCGTTTCAAAGACCCGACCGCCCTGCGCTTCGGTTACCAACACACCGCCGCCGGGCTGCATCTGATGGGTGCCCCGCTCGCGTGAATACATATGTTGCTCGGGCGTGCCGCCGTAGATCACCCGTGTGACGTTTGTGACGGGATTAATCTCGATTATTCGGCTGCCGCCAGAAACGGTGCCGTGATCGGTGCGGTCGGTGTTGTTATCGAACACCGTGATCGTACCGCCGGGTTCAAAATCAGGATCATGCTGGCGCACCCACGGGCCGATATGAAACCATTTGATCTTTTCCATAGCTGCATCGACGACAAGTATCAGGTTCCGGTTTCGGACCGACAACAGCAAATCACCCGCCTCAAACATCGGAAAATCACCGGCCAAATCGCTGGACAGTTCTTCGACTTCGTTCAGGTGAAACTCGCCATTGATTTCGGTTTTAAAGTTGCCGTTCGCCGTCAAAATCGGGTTAAAATCATTTTCGGAATAAAGATCGGTCAGTCGTTTTTGTTTTAGTAAACTGCCGTCTTTATCAAAGATAAAGATGAAGTCTTCCCAGTATTCACCATCGTAAGGCCATGGAATATCGCGGTTATCAGGTGTGACCAGCTCACCCCCTGCAATGACGATACCGCCATTCTGGGTGAAATTGGGTGAATGGTGCGTGATCAAATCTTCGTTCACCCACTCAACTTTGGAACATTTATCCAATTTGACCATCATACAAGATTCAAAGCTGAATATGATCGAGCCGTCCGGTTCGATTATAGTGCCATGGGGAATTGCGTTCCACTCGGTCGCTGGCGGGTTTCGGCACTGGCTTGCATCGGACGTGGCCTCAAACAGCCGGACCTTCCATTCGTTCACCACAGTGCCGTTGCGTTTTATCAGGCGAACCGCGTTTTGGTCTTTGAAGAACCCTGACAGCAGCACTAGGTTTTCGTCATCGTCCGCAAATGTATTCACGGTGATGCCTTCGCCGTCGTAGCGGGATTTGCGCAGAAAATGAATCGGTCGCGTCTTGCGCAGATTCGGGATTTCTTTGATGACCAACCGAATATCGGAGTAGGTGCCATAGACAAGATCATAAAGTGCATTTTGTCGGTGGGCCGAGAACAATCCGACAAGAAATGCAAAGCCAAGCGCGGCCACAGTAACAACGACGCGGAAGATCAGCCTGGAAAACTCGATACGCATCATAATCGCCTTTAATTTGTCCCGCGTCTGCAACTCGGTTTTCGTGCAACCAGCTGCACCGGGGAAACTACAGAGTAAACTTGAACCATAGATTAGGGCAAGCAGGGCTATGTGACCCCGTTAAGGAACCCTTCATGTTGCAGGATCGCAACATCATTCGCACAATTATTTGGTTGCCTTAGGTCGTCCAGAATCCTGTGTAATTTGCCTGAAGAAATGTAAAGGGTATCCCGATGGCGGTAAGCGAAAATAATCAGTCAGAATCTCGACCAGCGGCGTCACCGGTCTACATATCCTACGCGATATTCCTGTTTTGTGCCGCTCTTTCGTTTGTCGCTATTGGGCCGATCCGGTCAGTGTTGTCGTTACATGCACTTGGTAGCGGGCCGTCGCCTTATTTCATCGCCGAACGCGCATTGGCCCTGAATTTGTTCGTGCCACTGTCAACGGTTGCCATTAGCATATTTTTTCTTTCGCCGGGCCTGCTGATCGCAGGCGTGTTTGATACCCGCCGGGACGGGGTGCGCTGGCTGCTTAAAGGGTTTTCCATATCTCTGGGTTTGATTACCCTGACCACGATTTTGGTGCAGGGCCTTTTTGGTACAGTAATCCAAGGCGGTTCGTTCTATCTGATCGTGCTGGCCCTGATGCTGACCAGCCTTGGATTTTCGGCATTCCGCTTGTCAAATGGACGCCACGGCGACCTGAATTTCGGTGCGCAACGGGTGGATTTTGTCTTTGCCGCCGTGACCGGGTTTCTGGTGCTGGCGCTGATGTCGGCCAAATTTTATTGGGAGAATTTTTCGCCCGATGGTGGTGGCGTTATGTATTTCTCGCGCTTGTTTATAAATACTAGCTGGCCGTTCTGGCCAGCCGATGCCGGGACAATTCAAAAAGCGCCCGGCCTTACATCGGTCTTGTTCGTATTGCCGTCCAGCTGGTTTGTCAGGTTGATTGGCGAGACCGAATTTGCCGTCCGCGCACCACATATCCTTTATATCGGACTGCTTTATGTGGTGTTGCTGGGGTTGATCCGAACGGGGCGCGAGGCGCGGATTGCCATTGGTGACCATTTTCTGATCATTGCCGCTCTTTTGATCTATACCCTGTCGGTGATCTACAGCGGCGGATACAACCCGTATTTTGGTGACAGCCCAATGCCGGGTGCGCGCGAGACGATGGTTGTCGCGCTGTTCCTGAGCTTTGTTTATTTCTTTGTCACCCGACAGAACGCAATGATGTTTCTGACCGGAATTCTTGGCTATCTGAGCTTGCCCACGGGTGGTCTGTGGCTGTTGCTTTGGTTCATGGCCGTTGTGGCTATCTGGCGACCTGTGCCAAAAAACCGCCTGCTGCTAACATTTGGCCTGATGGCGATTTGTGCATTGGGCGGCATGTTCTTGCCCTATCT
>JAHRVD010000323.1 GCA_019090845.1 Marinosulfonomonas sp. | reverse complement strand
GTATCCCATTTGAGCATGGCCTGCATGTGCGCCCGTGCCAAGACAACCAGCGGCACTTGGCGGAATTTTAACGACATCACCCTTGCGCGAGGTCGCCCGCCGATCCGTATCGAGGGGTTTTGCCCCAGCGCAGATGCGGTTACACGCACTGCGAAGGAAATCGCGATGTCGTTTTGGATACTCTCATTACCGCTGGCCGCTCTGGTGGCTTTGTCGCTGGCACTGGCCAGTCGGCGCGCCAGCACCGTGTCCAACGATCAGAACCGCGATATCGGCGTTTACCGCCAGCAACTGGCCGAAGTGGACCGCGATCTGCAGCGCGGCGTCATCAGCGTCGCGGATGGCGAGCGGCTGCGTCTGGAAGTATCGCGCCGCTTGCTGGATGCGGACAGGGCGGCAAATGACGCCGGTTCGCAGACACCTACCCGACCCGGCTATGTGCTGGGGGCGGTGGTGGCGGTTGCTGTCTTTGGCGGAACTATTTGGATTTACAACCAGTTGGGCGCGCCAGATTATCCTGACCAGCCCCTAAAGGCACGTCTTGAAACCGCGCAAAACCTGATGGACAGTCGGCTGTCTCAGGTCGAGGTTGAAAACCAGTTGGGCGCGCCAAATATTAGCGCCAGCGCGGACCCGGCGCATCTGGAATTACTGGAAAAACTGCGCACCGCTTTGCAAAGCCGCCCCGATGACCTGCAAGGGTTCGCCCTGCTTGCGCGCAACGAGGCGCAACTGGGCAATTTCGTGGCCGCCCGTAAGGCCCAAGGTCGGGTGATTGAAATTCTCGCCGATCAGGCCAACGCCAGCGACTATGCCGATTACGCTGATATTCTGATCCTTGCGGCCAACGGCTATGTCTCGCCCCAAGCGGAAACCGCGCTGACCCATGCCCTGCAACGTGACCCCGAAAACGGCACCGCGCTGTATTACACGGGCCTGATGTTTGCCCAGAACGCGCGCGCGGATATTGCCTTTGATATCTGGCGCGATCTGCTGCACGACAGCCCTGCCGACGCGCCCTGGGTTGCACCGATCCGCGCGCAGATTGCGATTGCTGCGGCTGACGCAGGCATCGCCTATGATCTGCCCGATGCCCCGGCCCTGCGCGGCCCAAGCGCGGGCGACATTGCCGCCGCAAACGAGCTAAGCAATGCCGAGCGCGACGATATGATCCGCGGCATGGTCACCCAACTGTCTGACCGGCTGGCCAGTCAGGGCGGCAGCCCGCAGGAATGGGCGCGGCTGATCCGCACCTTGGGGGTTTTGGGCGAGGTCGATCGCGCCCGCGCAGTCTGGGCCGAGGCGCAGCAGGTATTTGCCGCAAGCCCGGGCGCAATCGATGAAATCCGGGCAGCCGCCCAAACCGCAGGTATCACCCAATGATCTGTGAGGACATTCACGAATTCGTCGACGCCCTGCCCGACCACCGGGCGATTGCCGGGCTTGATCTGGGCGACAAAACCATTGGCGTTGCGGTATCGGATACGCTGTTGTGCGTGGCCACACCGCTTGAAACGATACGTCGGCGCAAATTTGGCCTTGATGCAGCGCGCCTGATCGAGATTATCACAGCGCGAAATATCGCCGGTCTGATCCTTGGCTTGCCGTTCAACATGGATGGCAGCGAGGGGCCGCGCTGCCAGTCGACCCGCGCATTCGCGCGCAACCTGTCGCGCCTTAGCGATCTGCCAATCGGATATTGGGACGAGCGCCTGTCAACCGTCGCCGCCGAGCGCGCGCTGCTGGAGGCCGATACATCGCGAAAACGGCGCAGCGAGGTGATAGATCACGTCGCCGCTGGCTATATCCTGCAGGGTGCGCTGGATCGCATGAGCTATCTGAAGAACAACGCATGAGCAGCGATGTCTGGAAGCGCGAAGAGGTTCAAAGCCCCTGCACCGATCTGTGCACGATGCACCCCGATACCGGTCTGTGCCTTGGGTGCGCGCGCACAATCGAGGAAATCGCTGGCTGGTCACAACTGGCACCGGCGCAGCGAGCCTTGATTTTGCAACAGCTGCCAAAACGGCAAGCCCAACCCAAGAAACGCCGTGGCGGCCGGGCGGCAAAGCGGGCGAATGATTGATCCGCCCGCCAATTTGCTTACTGTGTGATCTGCCCGACGTAATAAACCGATTGGTTCAGATGGGTCTTGTTGAACGCCCCGATCTTAGCCATCAGGCCTTTGTTATTCTTACGAAAACGCTCTCCGGCGTCCGGGCTGTCGTAATATAGCACAACGACCTCATCTGGCCGGGCCAGACCGGACGCATGGTTCACGCCGATAAAGGACTGAGTGGCATAGGCATCGGGCAAGGACTCGGCCTGTTTGGTAAGCGCGCCAAGCTGCTGATCGCGCGCATCAACATCGCGATTGTTGTAATAGCCAATTTTAAGAATGTACTGGCGCTGCGACAGCGCACTGTCACGTTTCGCACCCGGAAAATCAGTCAGCTCACCTTCTAAGACCGCGAGACCCTGCGCGGCGCCTGCCAATCCTTCGATCTGGCTGCGTTTTTCGGGATCATCAAACAAGCTTTCGCCACAGGCCAGCAGAACAAACTGGTTGGGTTGCTCAAGTTCTATGCTGCCCTGAGCGGCCCCAATAATCCCGGTGTGGCGTATGGTACATCCAAGGGCGTTCAGCTGTGCGGTATCAATACTGAAAACCTGCGCATCTTCGGCCTTGTATAGGCCCAGCACGCCAATCTGAGCACCGGCAGCGAGCGCGCCGCCGCCAGTTGCCACAACCAGAGCCGCACCGCAAATAGCCGATATATGTTTTGATTTCATTTTCTGCATAACAGACTCCTATTTGCCAATTTCAATGGTGATCCGGTGATCCTGAAAAACATCCGTAATCAGGCGGTGAGCATCCGTTTTGACGCCATAAAGTGCCGCAATCGGGCGTTCCAGCAGAACCGTCGGGTGGGCCGGAACAGGCAAACTGGGCGCATGGCCATGAAAAACCGCCGAGAATTTCGCAGCGTCCCAAGCGTATTGCAAAACCGCCTTTTGTTCGCCCTTGTGGGACAGGCCAAGGGACATGGTGCCATCCATCGGATCGCGGATGTCGGCCTCTAGCAATGTAATCTCATATGTCACGAAAGTGGCTCCTGTTTGGGAATGTTTCACAGGCCAATTGATAGCCGCTCGTAGTTGGATTAAATATTATCCAAATACGGAACATGGTGGATCAAAAATTGACCAATTTGAACTGGGATGACTTGCGGGTGTTTCTAAGCGTGGCCCGGGCCGGTTCCATTCGCCGCGCGGCCCGCGAAATCGGGAAAACCCACGCCACTGTGTCAAGACACATCCAGTCTTTGCAAGCGGCACTTGGCAGCCCCTTGCTGGAGCGGCGAAAAGAAGGCCAGTGTCTGACCAGCTTGGGAAAGCGCGTTCTGCCACTGGCTAAACAGGTTGAAAACAAGGTCGCAGAAATAGATCGCGCCGCATTTTCTGCCGACACCGG
>JAHRVD010000322.1 GCA_019090845.1 Marinosulfonomonas sp. | reverse complement strand
TGTTCGCGGATTGTAAAAAGCGGGTTGAGCGAGGTCAGCGGATCCTGAAAAATCATGCTGATTTTTTTGCCAAGCAGCGCCTGCATTGCATCGCGGTCTTTGCCTGAAATCTGTTCACCACGCAGCCGGATTGTGCCGCTGGTGATCTTACCGGGGCGTTCCAGCAAGCCCATGATCGCGGCACCGATGGTGGATTTTCCAGCACCTGATTCACCGACCAGCCCGTGGATTTCACCCGGCTCGACGCTTAAATTTGCCCTGTCGACGGCCAGAAATGTTTCGTGCCGGGTTGGGAAGGCAACCGTAAGGTTTTCAATTTCAAGTAGCGGCGTCATCGCAGCCTCGGGTTCAGCGCATCGCGCAGCCAGTCGCCCAGCAGGTTAACCGAAAGCGCCAGCGCCAGAAGGGTGCAGGCAGGAAAGAACAATATCCACCATTCGCCCGAGAACAAAAAGCCCTGACCAATGCGGATCAAAGTGCCCAGCGAGGGCTGGGTTGGTGGCGCGCCGACGCCAAGGAAACTTAGGGTAGCCTCGGCGATGATTGCCAGTGCCAGGCTAATCGTGGCGATCACCAGAACCGGTGACAGCACATTGGGCAGGATGTGGCGCACCATGATGGCCAGCCCTGATCGACCCACAAGCCGGGCAGCCTGCACGTATTCCTTGTTTTTCTCAACCAGCGTTGCCCCGCGGACAACACGGGCAAATTGCACCCAATCGCTTAGGCCGATGGCAAGGATAAGAACCCAGATTGCCATCTGGTCGCGGTATTCAACCGGGGTGAAACCTTTGGCGATGCCAAAAATCAGCATGGCGACCAGAATGGCCGGAAAGGTCAGCTGCACATCGGCGATGCGCATGATGATGGTCTCGGTCCAGCCACCTTTATAGCCTGCGACAAGGCCTGCAGTGATGCCAATAACCATGCCCAGCATGACGGCTGAAAAACCAACGAAAAGCGATATGCGCATGCCAAAAAGTATGGTCGAAAATAAATCTCGGCCCTGATCGTCGGTACCCAGCACAAAACTTTCACCGGTAAAGGCGTTTGGTGTGCCGGGCGGCGTGAAGCCATTCATCAGGTTCAGCGTGGCCGGGTTAAACGGGTCATGCGGCGCGATCAGCGGCGCAAAGATGGCGCAGATGGTCAGCAGGCATACAAATATGAACGACGTCAATGCAACCGGCGAATGGCGAAACGACCAGACCAGATCACTGCTCCAAAAGGCGCGCAGACGCGGCGCAAACGGGCGACGGAGCAATGTGGTGTTCATGCTGCAGCCTCGCTGCGTAAACGCGGATCAATGACCACATAAAGCAGATCGACAAACAAGTTAATGGCCACAAACATCACCGAGATCAGCATCAGATAGGCGGCCATGACAGGGATATCGACAAACTGGATCGCGTTGATAAACAACAGCCCGACGCCGGGCCATTGAAACACAGTTTCAGTGATGATCGCAAAAGCAATGATGCTGCCCAACTGTAAACCAATCACCGTGATAACCGGCACCAGCGTGTTTTTAAGCGCGTGGCGAAAGTTCACGACGCGCTCGGACAAACCGCGAGCGCGGGCGAATTTGATATAGTCCTGACGCAGCACTTCCTGCATCTCAGCGCGCACCAGACGCATTATCAGGGTCATCTGGTAAAGCCCTAAGGTGATCGACGGCAAGATCAGTGCTTTCAGTCCGCTGGCGGTCAGAAACCCGGTGCTCCAGAAGCCGATTTTAACGACATCACCGCGGCCAAAACTGGGCAACAGGTCAAGCTCGACGCTGAACAGATAGATCAGCAGTATCCCGATCAAAAACGTCGGCAGCGAAACACCGATAAGTGAGGCCGTCATAATAAGATGTGACACCCAGCCATTTTGCCTGATTGCGGTGAAAATCCCCAGGCCGATGCCTGCGACGATCGCAAAAAAGCCCGACACAGCGGCCAGTTCCAGTGTTGCTGGCGCGCGCTCGGCAAGGATCTGCCCAACCGGGCGGCCCTGACGATAGCTGATCCCGAAATTACCTTGCGCGGCACCTTTCAGAAACTTCCAGTATTGCACCGGAAATGGCTGATCCAGACCTAGTTGTTCCCTGAGCCGCACGATATCGGCCTGAGTGCGTTCCTGTCCCATCATGTTTTCAATCGGATCGCCGACAAAGCGGAACATCGAAAACGCAACCAGCCCCACGACCAGCAGGACGAGCAGCGACTGAAAGATGCGACGAATAATGTAGCTGAGCACCAATGTCTCCTGAAACGACGTTTCCTACCGTGAACCTGCAGGCGGGATTGGTAAAGCCGGACGCGGCCAGCAATTCAGCAGTATGCGTCACGACGGCGTAATATTTTGTAGCCGGTTGAATACCGTGGGCGGCGCTTGGCGCGCCGCCCGGTATTGGCGTGTTTAGTTCAGTTCAAAATACTTGAACTTCGCTGCGTCGTCAGGCGCAACGATGGTTTTGACGTTAGACGCCATTCCCCAGTTAAGAACCTGATGGTGGATTGGGATATACACCTGTTCGTCCTGCACGACCTGCCAGATTTCATTAATCATGGCGTTGCGCTTGGGCAGATCAGTTTCTGAAGCCAAAGCCTCGATTTTCACGTCAATATCAGCCTGACCGAACCGTGTGCCGTTCCAAGACCCATATTTTTCGCCCTTGGAGTGCACCAGGAAGTTAAAGATGTATTCGCTGTCATAGGTCGGAACACCCCAGCCCAACATGTAAAAGTCGGTCTCAAGTGTGTTGATCAGCGGAAAGTGCTGAGCCTTGGGTTTGGCATCCAGGTTAACCTTGATGCCGATCTGCGCCAGCATTCCTACGGATGCCTGACAGATCGCCTCGTCGTTGATGTAGCGGTCATTGGGGCAGTTCAGCGTGATCGAGAAACCGTCACCATAACCTGCCTCGGCCATCAGTGATTTGGCCTTACCCACATCCGTCATCGACGAAGAATCCATTTCAGCATTCCAGCCGTTCACGAATGGCGGCGAGATCATGCCCGCAGGCTGGCTTTGCCCGCGCATGACAACCTGCTTGATGGCATCGCGATTGATTGCAAGGCTCATTGCCTGACGCACACGCAAATCTGCCAGCGGATTGGCACCGTCAACATTGTCATTCTTCAGGTCCGCATCGCCTTGGTTCATGCCGAAAAAGATTACCCGGTTCTGTGGTGCTGTGCGCACTTCCAGCCCGTCGGTATCGCCAACGCGTGCCAGATCCTGCACCGGAACGTCCTGAATAAAGTCAACTTCACCGGACAAAAGTGCCGCAACCCGCGTCGCTTTGTTCTGGATCGGCGTATAGATGACTTCTGTCACCTGCATCGGGAACTCATCTATGCCCCAGTAGTTTTTGTTGATTGTCAGAACGGTCTTCACGTCCGGCTCGCGGCTGCTCAACACGTAAGGACCAGTGCCGTTGGCATGGGTCGCCGCAAAGGTGTTTTCGCCGCCCTCATAGTCCTGCACTTTGGTTGCATTGTTGGCCTCTGCCCAGCTTTTGTCCATGATGAACATGTTGGTCAGGTTATTGGCCATGGTCGGGTTGGGACCGTCGGTGACGATCTCGATGACATGGGAAGACGGGGCGCGAACCTCGACCACCGAGGCCAAAAGCTCTTTATAGTCGCTGTCGGGCGTCATCGCCCGGTCAAGCGAAAACTTGACGTCTTCGGAATCAAAAGTGGCACCGTCATGAAACGTCACGCCCTTGCGCAGGTTGAAAACCCACACGTTGGGATCAGAGGCACTAGGGCCCCAATCGGTGGCAAGTGCGGGAACAACAGCACCTGTCATGTCGCGCATAATCAGCGGTTCCATAATCTGGTGGGCCAGCGACGAGGTCGGGCCCTCATTCTGAGCATGTGGATCAAGCGTCAGCGAGTCGCCGGCGCGCGCCCAGCGCAAAGTCTCGGCATTGACGCCGAGTGTCGTCGTGGCCAGCAGTGCCGCGGCCAAAGGCAAATAATGTAATTTCATCGATTCTCTCCCTTTTTTATCGGTCAAGAATAGGGAAACCGGTCACGTTTTGGCAATAGTTTGTGTGATCTTTCCGGGCCAGTCCGGACCCATGCCCAAAAAGACTGTCGTGAAACCTGCAGGTTGTGTCAGGTGCTGCCTGCCGTCGTTTCCCAATATCCGCTGGCATCGTCCAACAAGTCCTGATGCTCGGCATGCTTTGGCGGACCGTATCGCAAACTTGCCGTCGAGCGTGAAAATTTGATCGGTGTGCCGATGCCCCGATAATTCTTTTCGTCGATCAACAGGTTGCGCGCGACGGTTTGTTCTGCAAACAGCGCATTGTCGATTGTTCGCACCGGCCCGGCCGGCACGCTTTGGGCCAGCAATTTCATGCAAATCGCTTCGCCGTCCGCATCAGCCAGAACTTTCTGCATTTCTTCAAACAGGACGCCCTTGTTTTTGACACGCTGGACGTTGTTGCAGAACCGCTCGTCGCTGACCATCTCGGGATAGTTGATCGCTGCTGCCAGCTTGGCAAATTGGTTTTCGTTGCCGATCGCAATGAAGATTTCACCGGTGCGGGTCTGGTATTTTTCGCAAGGTGCAAGATTGGGATGCGAATTTCCCATTGGCTCGGGAATTCGCCCGCCCAAAAGGTAATTGGCCGAGTGCGGGTGAAGCATTGCCATAGCGCAATCATAAAGTGTCATGTCGATCATCTGGCCGGCGCCCGATCGTTGGCGTTCATAGACGGCCATCAGTATCGCAATGGCCGAGTATAACCCGGTTGAAAAATCAACAATCGGGGCCCCCATTTTCATCGCACCCGTATCTGGCGTTCCGTTAATGCTCATCAGCCCGCACATGGCTTGCAAAATGGCATCATACCCGGCCAGCCCGGCCATCGGGCCATCGTTGCCAAACCCGGAAATGGCGCAATAAATCAGCTCTGGCTGGCGTTTGGACAGTGTATCATAGCCAAGGTTCCAGGATTCCATTGTTCCCGGTTTGAAATTCTCAATCAGGATGTCGGCGTCTTCCAGAAGGCTAAGAAACTGGTCCCGCCCGGCCTTTGATTTCATATCAAGACAGATACCGCGCTTGTTTCGGTTCAGGCCGACAAAATAACTGGCAGCACCAGATGCGTCGTCAAATGGCGGGCCCCAGCCGCGTGTTTCGTCGCCAGATTCAGCCTCGACCTTAATGACATCGGCCCCGTGGTCGGCAAGGATCATCGTGCAAAACGGCCCCGCAAGCACACGCGTAAGGTCAAGAACTTTTAGCCCGGCAAGGCTGCCGCCCTGCGGTCCTGCCATTTTATTGCCCTGTGAAACAGCCACGTTATCTCCGATCCAAATTCATGTGTTAGTCGCCGGTGCAAAAACCAACCGTCCGCTCGCGTCGAACCGCGCCTTGACCGCCATCCCGATTTTATGCGGGCCGGACAGATCAACAAGGCTCGACAGCAGGAACGGACCCTCATCCAGCCGAACAATAGATACGTTGTAAGGCGGTTTGAAATCCGGGTGATACTCGCGGTGGAATACCACATAGCTGGCGAGTTTTCCGAGCCCGCTGGCGCGTTTCCAGTCAAGTTCATCCGGTGCGTAGATTTCCAGGTCGGTCAATTGAACCACCGCGCCGGTTTGCTTTTCGTAGGGCAGCCACAATTCGCCCTTTGCAATGAAATCGCCAAATTGCGTCTTTGTGGTTTTGATGTCAGCCATGCTCATGCCAACACCCGGTGCGGGCTAAGGATTGCCGTCGCGTGGTATTCGAGGCAGCCGCCCGAGTTTGAAACAAACACCGCGTCATGGCGGTCGACCTGACGTGCCCCGGCGGTTTGGCTGGCCTGAATGACTGCTTCCAAAAGTGGTGTGGCCCCTTGCAGGTAAAACCCTGACAATTGCCCGCCGCCGGTATTGACCGGCAGCTGCCCGCCCGGTGAAGTCTGGCCTTCTTTAACGAAACCTGCGGCTTCGCCCGGTTTGCAAAATCCGAATTCTTCCAGCGCCATCAGGCCGGAAAATGAAAACGCATCATATAGCTGGCAGATATCGATATCGCTTTGCGCCAGCCCAGCCATGCCTAGCGCCATATCAGTGGCATATTGTGCGCCGGATGTCTCATCAAGAACCAGCGCTGACAAGGCCGAGCGCCGCCCGTGGCCTTGCCCAAACCCTTGCAGATAGACAGGTGCGTGATCGGCATTGCTGGCTTGATCGGCTGCGGTCACGACAAAAGCAACCGCGCCGTTGACGGGCAGGGCGCAATCAAACAGGCGCAGCGGATCGACGATATATTTGGACGCCAGATAGGCCTCCATCGTCAGTTCATTTTTCATGAACGCCGAAGGGGTCAGCAGCGCCCATTTGCGACAAGCGATTGCGTAATGACCAAAGCAATCATCGTCTAAATCATATTTTGCCTTGAACGCCGCCGCCGCCAGCGCATAGCCCGCCACCGCGCCAAAACTGCCATAGCCGCGTTCCCAGCCGGGCAGGTTCATGATGTTTATCGGGCGGGCGAATGCCTCGCCCGCGCCGGTGCTTTGCCGGATCGGCGTGTCGGAAAAAACGCATACCACATTTTTGACCATGCCCGCGTTGATCGCCATTGTGGCATGTTGAATGGCCTGCAGCATGGTGGTGCCTTTGGCCTGATCGATCACTAACAATCCCAGTGTGTTCAGGTTCAGGCTGTGGCGAAAAGCAATGGTCAGTTCCTGCTCGGCCAGATTGTCGCTTTGGCCAAGGACCAGCCCGTCAATATCGCTGCATTCCAGACCGGCATCCGCAATCGCGGCAAGAACCGCGTCGCGCGCAAGCTGCGGGATCGAAGCACCCGGCGCGCGCGACAGCGCACTGGTTCCCCAGCCGGTGATTGCAGAGGTGGCCGTGCCGCTTTTGCGTGCCATCATGTGCCCTTAGATAATGAATGCAAGTGTCGGCAGCTTGCCCGTTGCCATCACCAGATCCACACGTTTTTGCACGATTTCATAGCTTCCATTGACCCGGCGCAACTTATAGCGAACCCGCCCCGGCCAGATGTTCATCATCATAGTGGACTGGTTCTGATATTCATGAGCGACGAAGTTGCCCTCGGCAATAACCATGCCGTCATCGTCTTCGTGGATCACGATATTGGACACCATGCGCCGAATAACTGATATCGGCGCCTGACTGTGGCGGGTTCCGGTGCGCAGTTGGCGAATACGTGTGGCCAAACGCGACCGGTTGTCGTTGATGATCGAAACGTCCCAGTTTGGATCGGCCTCCTGGCCGTT
The DNA here is from genome assembly GCA_019090845.1 of Marinosulfonomonas sp. Classification (GTDB taxonomy): domain Bacteria; phylum Pseudomonadota; class Alphaproteobacteria; order Rhodobacterales; family Rhodobacteraceae; genus NORP110. The sequence goes on along the minus strand of JAHRVD010000322.1, from coordinate 896 downwards.
GATTGGCACCCAATAATTCATATCGGCTGCCAGCAATTCTTCCCATTCTTCCCAACGCGCCTCATCGGCAAGCTGGCATTCCAGATAAATGAAGTTGCAGACCTGACGGTATTCTTTTTCGTCTATTTCAGACATTTTCAGCCCCCGTTTATCGTTTTACGCAAACACCGATTTGTAATGGTTCCAAAAGCCACGGTTTGACGTTTCATCGGTGTAATGAGACTGCAAAACGCCGTTGTCTTTTTGAACTTCGCGATCTGCACCACGGCTTAGGTCAAGCCAGCCCGGATCGCCGTCCAAAGCGCCCCATTGGCGTTCCGCAATCACCGCGTCGTCAGCCGTCAGAAAGGCGGATGGCCCCATCGCAGGTTCGCCCTGACGCAGAATGCGCTGGTTCAACTTGTCCGGCACGCCTTTTAGGTAAAGCGGCGTGTGCCAGTTAATCGATTCATTCACCGAGATTGGCTGAATGACCACAAAACAGGTTTCCGCCAGAAAAAGGTTGGGGAAGATAAACGTATGCGGCGGGCCTTTGCGCATAATGGTGTTGGCCTCTTGCTCGCCATAGCGTTCTTTCATGGCCGCTGTGTATTCTGGATAGCGGTCCTCTTTGACGCCCAGCCATTTCATCGGCGCACCGTAAGACACCTCATAGTCGATTTCGGTATGCCCGTTGCCCAGATAACGGCTGACCGAGCCGATGCCTTCTTCGTCGTCCTTCAGAACGTTGTCATATTTGCCTTCCGGGGTGATCGCCTTGCCAAAGGAATCATGGACAAAATTGACGTGATAGCCGTCGGCCTCATTTTCTGAAATCATCTTCCAGTTGGCTTTGAACGAATGCTGGACCCAGGTCTTGCTTAGCTGAATTTCACCAACGGGTGACAGGTCCGAGG
>JAHRVD010000321.1 GCA_019090845.1 Marinosulfonomonas sp. | reverse complement strand
TCGCTTTCGCGCGACGTAAACCGCCCCTTTTGCTCATCCTGCGTCACTGAGAACCAGTACTTATAAAGCCGGATACCAGAGCGCACCAACATCCGTTCCAACTCGGGCGTCTGGCGCATAAACTCCAGATAGTCATTGGGTGAACAAAACCCCATCACTCGCTCGACACCGGCGCGATTATACCAACTGCGGTCATAAAAAACCATTTCCCCGTCCGTTGGCAGATGCTCCATATACCGCTGAAAGAACCACTGCCCCCGCTCGCGGTCGGTCGGCTTGTTAAGCGCTACAACACGCGCGGTTCGCGGGTTCAGATGCTCCATGAACCGCTTGATTGTACCGCCCTTACCCGCCGCGTCCCGCCCTTCGAACAGGATCACGAATTTCTGCCCCGTTTCCTGCGCCCAGTGCTGCACTTTCAGCAATTCGGCCTGCAACTGGGCCTTTTGCTTTTCATAATTGCGCCGCGTCAGCCGGTCTTCATAAGGATAGCTGCCCGTCTCAAACGCCTGCCGGATGGTATCTGGCGTGACCTTTGGAAAGCTTGTAGCGGGCTGAGCGGTCGGTTTTCGTGGGCTGTTTCCGCTTTTTGGGGCCGGTGTGATCGTCATTTGTTTCCTCCTGATTGGCGTGTTGCTTATCAGGTTGCGGACCGCCAAACCTTGATCATAGTCAAACTCTGCACATCTAATCCCGCCCCATGCCTTTCCCCCTCGCGCCTCCACTGCCATAGTGGCGCAAACGACAACAAACAAAGAGCAGCTTTAATGGCCGACGATCTTCTCACCCCTGCCGGTGAGCCCACATATGATGCCACTTCGATTCAGGTGCTGGAGGACATGGAGCACGTCCGCCTGCGTCCGGGCATGTATATCGGCGGTACCGATGATCGCGCTTTGCACCATATGGTCGCCGAGATCATCGACAACTCGATGGACGAAGCCGTTGCTGGCCACGCCGACTGGATCGAGGTCGAGCTGCATGCGGATTATTCCGTCACCGTCAACGACAACGGCCGCGGCATCCCGATCGATGCGCACCCCAAGGATCCAAGCAAATCCGCGCTCGAAATCATTTTTTGCACGCTGAATGCAGGCGGCAAATTTTCTGGCGAAAATTATCAAACGTCCGGTGGTTTGAATGGCGTTGGCTCATCAGTCGTCAATGCGCTTTCGGACCATGTGCGCGTCGAGGTTGCCCGCAACCGCGAGCTTTACGCGATGGATTTCCAGCGCGGCATCCCACAAGGCCCGTTGGAAAAAATCGGTGCCGCCCCGAACCGGCGCGGCACGTCGGTTACTTTTCACCCGGACCCGGAAATTTTTGGCCAACTGAAATTCAAGCCCGCACGCCTTTTCAAAATGGCCCGCTCCAAGGCGTATCTGTTTTCCGGCGTGGAAATCCGCTGGAAATCGGAAATCGACGACGGCGAAACGCCGACACAGGCGAAATTCCATTTCCCCGGCGGGCTGGCCGATTACCTGAATGAAACTCTGGGCGAAGCATCCACTTATGCCGACGCCCCCTTTGCCGGAAAAGTCACCTTTGCCGACAAATTTCAGGTTCCCGGATCAATCGAATGGGCGATCAACTGGACGCCCGCGCGCGATGGCTACATCCAAAGTTATTGCAATACCGTGCCAACGCCTGAGGGGGGCACACATGAGGGCGGTTTTTGGGCAGCAATCCTGAAAGGCATCCGCGCTTATGGCGAACTGGTGGGCAACCGCAAAGCCAAGGAAATCAATCGCGACGACCTGATAACCGGCGGCTGCGCGCTGATCTCGATTTTCATTGCCGAGCCCAGCTTTGTCGGCCAGACCAAGGACCGCCTGTCAACCGAGGCCGCCACGCGAATGGTCGAAAACTCGGTGCGCGATCATTTTGACAACTGGCTGGCGGCCGACACAAAATCGGCCGGTGCAATCCTTGATTTTCTGGTGCTGCGGGCCGAGGAACGCCGCCGCCGGCGCGCCGAAAAGGAAACCGCCCGTAAATCGGCGACGCAAAAGCTGCGCCTGCCGGGCAAACTGACCGATTGTTCGTCCAAATCCCGGGAAGGAACCGAACTGTTCATCGTCGAGGGTGACAGCGCTGGCGGCAGTGCCAAAATGGCGCGCGACCGCAAGACGCAAGCCCTGCTTCCTCTGCGCGGCAAAATCCTGAACGTGCTGGGTGCTGCGTCTTCTAAAATCGGATCAAATGCGGAAATTTCCGATCTGTGTCAGGCGCTTGGCGTTGGCATGGGCACGCGCTTTAACGTCGATGACCTGCGCTATGACAAGGTTATCATCATGACGGATGCGGATGTCGACGGCGCCCATATCGCCAGCCTGCTGATGACGTTTTTCTTCACCCAGATGCGCGGGATGATCGACAAGGGGCACCTATATCTGGCCTGTCCGCCGCTTTATCGGCTGACGCAGGGCGCGCGGCGGACCTATGTGGCCGATGACGCCGAAAAAGACCGGGTGCTGGAAACGGGTCTGGGCGGCAAGGGCAAGATTGATCTGCAACGCTTTAAGGGTCTGGGCGAGATGGACGCGAAAGACCTGAAAGACACCACAATGAACCCGGCGACGCGCAAGCTGATCCGGGTGGTGATTGACGAAGATGAACCGGGCGAAACGAGCGATCTGGTGGAACGCCTGATGGGCAAAAAACCCGAGATGCGGTTTCAATATATTCAGGAAAACGCGCGGTTTGTGGAGGGGTTGGATGTTTGAGGGTAGAGATTTTGGATATTCACAAAGGCCCAACTACACTATGCTAGAAAATTTAGGCAAAATATCCAATCCGGCATTTTTGTTATCTACATCTGACCTTTTCTGAACAGTAGCCATCTTCATCAATTCTGTAGATATTAAAATATGATAAAAAGCATGCCGGTGCGTAATGTAGTTCAGCCAAGATTCGGCGATAATTCCAAATAATTTTTGAAGTTCATCGCGCATCCCTAACACCTGTCTCTTATACACATCTGACGCTGCCGACGAAGC
>JAHRVD010000320.1 GCA_019090845.1 Marinosulfonomonas sp. | reverse complement strand
TGAGGCGTTGGATGCACATCCTGATCGTTTGGTAGCGATAAAAGGCGACGTGCGTGAATATCAGGATCACGTCAGGGCAGTTGAACTTGCCATTCAAAAATTCGGTGCTCTGGATGTTCTGGTTGGCAACGCGGGGGTTTACGATTTTCGCCGCCCGCTGCGCAGCTACACCCCGGATACCCTGACGGAAACGCTGGATGAAATTTTCGCGATCAATCTGCGCGGCAATCTGTTTGCCGCAATGGCTGCACGCGAGGCCTTGATCGCCAGCAAGGGCTCGATGATTTTTACAACATCGGTTGCCGGTATCCACGCCGGTGGCGGCGGCGTTGTTTATACGGCCAGCAAACACGCAATTGTCGGAATGATCCGGCAATTGGCGGCCGAAATGGCACCCGATGTTCGGGTCAACGGCGTTGGCCCCGGCGGCACCCTGACCAGTTTGCGCGGTAGCGAGGCTTTGGGGCAGGAAACAAGGTCAATGGCCGATGCGCGTGATGAGGTGGCCAAGCGGATCGGCGACGCTGTCCCGCTGCGGTTCGCACAAGAACCAGAGGATCACGCTGGTCTTTATGTTCTTTTGGCAAGCTCGCGAAATTCCCGTGCCATTACCGGTGAAATTTTAATGAGCGACGGCGGGATTGGAATACGGCCTCTTTGATGGGGTTTTGGTGAAATCGGACAGGACACGACGGGTCAAAAACAGATCGTCAACTGGCCGAAATGGAAATGCAAACAGGAGTTTTCGATGAGCAAGAATCTTGCAGGATCAGCAGAAATTGGGGCCGCCCAAAAGTTTTCAACCGAGCAGCTAAACCAGCTGGTCGATCACGAGAACGGTGTTATCGACCGCCGCATTTTCTGGGACGAAGAAATCTACAAACTTGAACTGGAACGGATTTTTGCGCGCTGCTGGCTGATGGTCGGCCACGACAGCCAAATCCCCGAGCCCGGCGATTTCGTGACATCCTACATGGGTGAAGATGCGGTAATCGTTTCGCGCGGCCGGGATGGTAAACCGAATGTGTTTCTGAATTCTTGCCCGCACCGGGGGAACCGCGTCTGCTTTGCCGAAGCCGGGAAAACACGCCGTTTCGTGTGCAACTATCATGGCTGGGCGTTTGGCAGTGATGGCCGCCTTATGGGCATGCCTGCCGAAGAACTATACGAAGAAACCTGCCCCAATTTTTCGGCCGCAGACATCGGCCTGCACCCTGCCCGTGTGACGAGTTACAAGGGCCTGCTGTTTGCCACCTTTGACGAAGAAGCACCTTCGCTGGATGACTACCTGGGTGAATTCCGCTGGTATCTTGATATCTTGCTGGACAATGATGCCGACGGCACCGAGTTTCTGGACGGAAACATTCGGTCGCATATCTCTTGCAACTGGAAATTCCCAGCCGAGAACTTTGTCGGCGATTCCTATCATGCCGCATGGACACATAATTCGGGCGCAATGGCGATGCTTGGCGTACCGGTTGGGCAGCCCAATCAGGATCGAGCGTATCATGCCAGCGTGAATGGCAGCGGTTGGCAGTTTGGGCTGGATATGATCGGTAACGCGATGACATTGGGCGAGCAGGATATTGTCGATTACCTGCGTTCGCGCGAAGAAATCGTGGCTGAACGGCTTGGCAAGATCCGCTCACGGATGATTGGCGCCGTGGGATCATGCACAACTTTCCCGAATTTCTCGTTCCTCGCAGGTCACAATACATTTCGCACCTGGGTTCCAAAGGGTCCGCACAAAACCGAGCTGAACACATGGGTTTTGGTCAATAAGAACATGCCGTTTGAACTAAAAGAAAAATACCGCAAGGGCGTGATGCGGACGTTCTCGCCTTCGGGCACACTTGAAATGGACGATGGCGAGAATTGGGAACACTCAACAACCGTTAACGCAGGAACAGTCACACGCCGTCAGAAACTGCACTATGGTCTTGGGCTGAACAGTCGGATTGAGCATGACGAGCTGAAGGGCGAAATTCACAAACGTAAGTATAACGACGCAAACCAACGTGCCTTCTACCGTCGCTGGCTGGAGCTTATGTCAACGCCCACCAGCGGTGAAATCTAAACGTTAAAAACTCCGCCGCCTAGCGCGCCACCACTTCGGGCAATCTTGTCGCTGGTGGCGTGTTTCGGCTGCGTTCGCTGCACACTACTCCGTCGATAATCGTCATGCCGACACCGGGCAGATTGCCCTGCTCGACCGACTTAAGAATTGTCTCGCCCGGCGCATGCTGCGCCTGATCCAGCAGAACGAAGTCAGCGCATAATCCGACCTCGATCAAACCAGTATCGAGTTCACGCACGCGCGCCGTATTGCCGTTGGCAAAGCAAAATGCAATCTCGGCAGGGACATTGCCAAGGCTCGACAACATCGAAACCATCCGCAGGATACCAAGTGGCTGCACACCCGACCCGGCTGGGCCATCTGTGCCGAGAATGACCCGATCCATCTGATCCAGTTCACGCGCGGTGTTGATCGTCAGCAAGGCCGCGCGTTCATTCCCGTTGTGCACGATTTCCAACCCTTTCAGGCAGCCTTCACAAATGCACACGATCTGATCGTCCGGCAGTGCTGAATGGCCACCGTTTATGTGGCCGACAACGTCTGTTCCTGCTTCAAGCACCATATCCGCGTCGATCAGGCCAGAGCCGGGAATTGAGGGGCCGCCGGTGTGGATCGTGCTTTGCATGCCGTATTTACGCGCCCAGTCGACCATCTTTTTGGCCGTTGGCCCATCCTTGACCGACCCCAATCCTACCTCGCCCAATAAGGTAACTCCGGCATCTGCGAGATCCTTGAAATCCTGCTCTTCCATGCCGTGTTCGATCACCGGAGCACCCGCTAGCACCTTGACGCCCGCAGGGCGGAAATTCTCGTACCAACGCTGCGCCGCGATCGCCATCGCCTTGAGCCCAACGATGTCTTTGGGGCGCCCGGGCATGTGGACTTCACCAGCCGAAATCAATGTTGTCACACCGCCGTGCAGGGTTGACTCGATCCAGTTCAGCTGTTGCTGGCGCGGGGTATAATCCCCCACAACCGGATGCACATGACTGTCGATAAGACCCGGGGCAAGTGTCACGCCATTGGCGTCGACAATCGTCGTCGCGTCGTCTGTATCAAGGTCTTTTTCATACCCGAACGCACTTATTTTTCCGTCAATCGCAACAATACAATCCGCATCTAATATTGGGTCTTCAATCTTGCCTGAGAGCATCAGCCCGATGTTTCGGACAACCAATTTCTGCGCTGGGTTTTCCATATTTCGGCTCCGCTGTTTGCAAGTAGAATTTGTTAGCACGCTAACACACTGTATTGCCCAATCAAGATTGAAAATTTGGAACTTGTTGGATCGAAATACCCAAAAACAGACCCATTTCCTATGCCGGTTTTGGGTATGTCCGTAGCGCCCTTGGGAAGAAAATGTTTGACAGGAATCACTGCAACAACTTTATTCGTATACAAACGAAAATGAGGTCGAAATTGGGATATATCGCGGCCGAAACCTTGGAAATGGCGCTGCATGCACTAGGCGGGAGTGACGTCGCAGTCGTAGCCGGTTGCACCGACTGGTTTCCGGCACTGGGCGGCAAACCTGCGCCGGGCACGATTTTGGATGTGACAGGCATCCCCGGATTTCGAGGAATAAATAAAGCAGATGGCGGCTGGCACATCGGCGCCGCAACGCGCTGGAGCGATATTGTTGCTGCTGATCTACCGCCGGGCTTTGACGGCCTGAAAGCCGCTGCGCGTGAAGTTGGATCAGTGCAGATTCAGAATGCGGCTACCATCGCCGGGAACCTTTGCAACGCGTCCCCTGCAGCCGACGGTGTGCCGCCACTGCTGACATTGGATGCCCGGATTGAAATTGCATCGTTAAGCGGGGCGCGAAACGTGCCTTTGGCTGAATTTATCACCGGTGTCCGCACAACGTCCCTTCAGCCGGACGAACTGGTTACGGGCCTGTCAGTTCCAGACCTGCCCACGCGAACCGGTGCAAGTTTTGTCAAACTCGGTGCGCGGAAATATCTGGTGATCTCAATCGCAATGGTCAGCGCAGTTATCACGTTTGACGAAGGGGAACGCGTGTCGCTTGCCCGTGTGGCTGTTGGCGCTTGCTCGCCCGTCGCCCAGCGGCTTGGCAAGTTGGAAAAGGCATTGCTGGGGATGCCAGCATTCGAGGTTGAGAGCGGCAACTTACCTATAGACCCTTTCCTTTCGCCGCTTGCACCAATTGGCGACGTTCGCGGCAGCGCCGAATACCGAATGGAAGTGGCCGCAGATTTGTGTCGTCGCGCAATCGCATCAGCAGCAGCGACGGCACATGGATAGGAAGATGCCCCCAACTCAAACTGAATTTGACCTGAACGGTCAGACTGTCGGCATCAATGCAGATGTAGGCGAGCGCTTGTCCCAGGTGTTGCGCGAACGTCTGGGCGCGCGCGATGTCAAAATTGGCTGTGACGCTGGTGATTGTGGCGCCTGCACGGTTCTGGTTGATGGCGCGCCGGTCTGTGCCTGTCTTATGCCCGCTCAGCAGGCGCAGGGTTGCAGGGTCGAAACACTGTCGGGGCTGGTGCAAACGGACAGACGCGCCAAAAACCTGGTCGAGACGTTCCAAAATCACGGTGCCGCGCAATGTGGAATTTGCACGCCCGGAATGATGGTGTCGGCGGTTGCCCTGCTACGCGAGACGCCAAGACCTGATCCAGAGCAGGTGCAGAACGCATTGGGCGGAGTATTGTGCCGATGTACCGGGTATCGCCAGATAATAGACGCGGTTGTTGCTGCCGGTTTACCGGTTTCAACCTTGAACGGGTCCGGTGACATAGGCACGTCGATCCGCCGCCTTGACGGTTTGGACAAAGTCGAAGGCCGAGAGGCTTTCGGCGACGATATTGCACCCCCCGACGCATTGGTGTTGCGGATAATTCGCTCGCCATATGCACGGGCCGCTTTTTCTTTTGGCGATCTGGAAGCCTATGTTGATCAGGCCCCCGGCATTATGGCTGTCCTGACAGCGGCAGACGTTCCGGGAAAAAACTGTTTCGGTGTCATCCCGGATTTCGCGGATCAGCCGGTCTTCGCCCGGTCCGAGACCCGGTTTCGCGGCGAAGCCATCGCCGCCGTGATCGGAACGCCCGATCACATGCGCCGGTTCGACGCTGCGACTTTCCCAGTAACATGGGTCGAACAACCAAGCGTGCTGAGCGTCGCGGATGCACAAGCCACTGACGCGCCACAACTGCATCCGGACCGGGACGGGAACGTCCTGTGCAGTGGTTTCGTGCAATGCGGCGACGCTAAGACGGCGCTTGAGCAGGCGGATATTACAGTTGAAGGGCAATTCAAAAGTGGATTTGTCGAGCACGCCTATATCGAGCCTGAAGCTGGTTATGCCACATTAAACAAGGGCCGGATCGAGGTTTATGCCTGCACCCAAGCGCCGGTGATGGATCTGGAGGGTCTGGAAATCATCTTGGGAATAGACCGTCGCGACATTCGCGTGGTTCCCACGGCAACGGGTGGCGGCTTCGGTTCCAAGCTCGATCTGAGCGTGCAACCCTATCTGGCGCTCGCCGCGCTAAAAACCGGCAAACCTGTCCGCATTGCCTACAGTCGCACCGAGTCAATGCAATCAACCACCAAGCGTCATCCCTCTGAAATCACCCTGCGGATAGGCGCGACGAAAGAAGGCCGGATCAGCGGGTTTGAGTTTGACGGGGTTTTCAACACCGGGGCATATGCCAGTTGGGGCCCGACTGTATCCACCCGCGTGCCGATACATGCATCCGGGCCATACCGAATTGCAGATTTTCGGGCCAAAGCCACAGGCATACACACTCATTGCCCACCATCGGGCGCGTTTCGTGGTTTTGGCGTGCCTCAGACCGCAATCGCACAGGAATCGCTGTTTGATGAACTGGCCGAAAAGCTGGGTATGGATGCGCTCGAGTTTCGCATTCTGAACGCGCTGGACAACGGCGTTCCTACTGTGTGTGGCCAGACCTTTGAGCAAGGGGTCGGTATCAAAGCCTGCCTAGAGGCGCTGCGCCCGGCTTGGAACAGCGCGCATCTTGCAACCAAAACCTTCAATACAGCATCGAAAAATGGATTGCGCCGAGGCGTCGGCTTGGCGGCGGGATGGTATGGGTGTGGCAACACGTCTTTGCCCAACCCATCGACAATCAAGGCAGGCATTCGTGCCGACGGAACTGTCGTGCTGCATCAGGGCGCCGTTGATGTCGGGCAAGGCTCCAATACAGTGGTGGCTCAGATATTCGCCAAGGCGCTGGGAATTCCGGTGCAGCAGTTGACATTGGTTGGCCCGGATACGGATGTTACGCCTGATGCAGGAAAAACCTCGGCATCGCGACAAACCTATGTCTCCGGCGCGGCGGCGCGTCTGTCAGGCCTTGCGATGCGAGCGCAAATTCTGAAGCTGGTGAATGCATCGGGTCAGGCGCAACTTGATATTGGAAATGGCATCATTCAGGTGACCGAAGACGCCCACTCCCACATGATCGAATTATCCGAACTGCCGCCAGATAAAGAGGCATACGTCCTGCGGTCAGAAGAAACCTATGATCCACCAACCAAACCTTTGGATGCCAATGGACAGGGCGTCCCTTACGCGCAGTTCGGTTATGCCGCGCATCTGGTGACGGTCGAAGTTGATACCGCGCTGGGGACAGTAAAACCGCTGCAATTCACCGCCGCGCACGACGTCGGGCAGGCTATCAATCCGATGCTGGTCGAAGGTCAGGTGCAGGGCGGAATTGCGCAAGGGCTTGGTATGGCTTTGATGGAAGAATACATTCCCGGGCGCACCGAGAACCTGCACGACTATCTGATCCCGACGATCGGCGACGTGCCGCCGATCGAGGTGATCCTGATCGAGGACCCGGAGCCCTTGGGCCC
>JAHRVD010000319.1 GCA_019090845.1 Marinosulfonomonas sp. | reverse complement strand
GTATAAGAGACAGACGTGCGCACGTCATAGGTCCCGACCCGCCCCATGAACCGATCGGGATTGTCGCGCAGCAAACTGATCAGCTCTTCGCGGTTTTGCGGGATCTCATCGGCAGCAAAAAACGCATCCGACACCACCAGAACCGCGGGTTCCTGAGTGAAGGCAAATATCTGATTACGCCACTTGGCCCACTCTGGCAGCGCGCCAGTCTGGGCCGAGGCATGGCTGAGCGCAAACCCATCATTTGCCAGTTTGGTCTGCAGGTCCATCGCCGAGGAAATTGCCAGATCAAACGTCTCTCCCTCGTCGTAAATCGCCTTCATCAACTCGGTTGAACTGGCGATTGTATAATCCACAGAAATTGCCGGGTTAGCTTTTTGATAGGCCAGTATGATCGGCTCGAACACATCAATATCACCGGTCGATATAATCCGCAGAACGCCTGCGGGCGAACTGGCCGGATAGATCTTGTGGTCTTCGATTTCAAATCCGGCGGCAACTTGCGCCAACCAAAACGTGGCCGCAATCAGGACTGCGGTAAAACGAGCGATACACATGCGCCGGGCCCTTCGGTGTTTTCGGTAATTTCCAGCCGTCCGCCATGCGAACGCGCAACTTCGTCGGCAATCGTCAGCCCCAAACCGGACCCCACGATATCGGACACATTAGAGCCGCGCGAAAACCGGCTGGTCAGGCTTTGGATGTCGGTGTCGGCAAATCCGCGCCCCTGATCGCGGACCGACAGAACGTAGTCGCCATTCTTTGACGCCTGCACCGTAATCTCGCTGTCTTCGGGCGAATATTTGATCGCATTGTCCAGAATATTGCGCAGCGCGCCCTGAAGCAGAACGCTGTCGCCGATAAAATCAAACGGAACGTCGGGTAGATCGGTGTTGATCGCGATATCCTTTAACTCGGCCGTTGGGGCCAGACGCTCACAGGTTTCGCGCAGCAATTCGACCAGATCCAGCGGCGCGTGTTCAAGACTGTCGGCGCGAAAGGTGACCATCGCGTGATCCAGCAATTGCCCCGCCGAGCGCGAGCTTTCGTCAATCGCCCGGATCATTTCACGTATTGCTTTTCTGTGTTCGGGCTTGTTCAGACGACGATGCGTGATCTCGGCCTGCGCCCGCACGGTGGCCAGCGGGGTGCGCACACGGTGCGCCGCCTCGGCGATGAAATCCTCAGAGCGCGACAGCGACATTCGCAGCCTTGCGATAAGGTTGTTCAACGCCTCCACCAGCGGCACCAATTCGCTTGGGGCATCGCTTGAAACAGGGCGTAAATCATTGGGGCCGCGGCGGGCCACCGATTGTGTCACCCGATCCAGCGGTGCCAGTGCCGATTGCGCCGCAAAAAGGCTAAGCGCTATAGCGGCCAGAAAAAACCCTGCTGCGATCGCCGTCGCGATCGAGGTGATGCGCGACGAAATTGCTGCCAATCCAAGCTGGGTTTGCGCCACGGTCACCATCACATCGCTTGGCAGATTTCCCGCGCTGACAGAGCGAAATAACGTTACCGCGCGCACATCTTCGCCCCGGTATTCAAACGTTGAAAAGATGTTATCACGTCGGTTTCCAACCCGCGCCACACCGGGCAAATCGCCATAGCCGGTCACCGTTTCACCCCCCACCGCAACCCGGTAAAACACCCGGTCCTGACTGATCGCTCCCAACATCGAGATCGCCGAATAGGGCAGTTCCAGCGCTATCTGGCCGCCATCGCTATAAAGCGCGTCGGCAATCGCGGTGGCCGAGGCCGCAAGTATGTTGTCTTGCGTATCCTCAGCGGCGCGTTCGGCCACGACGCGAACGATCAGAAAGAACGCCAGCGACAAGATCGCCGCCACCAGTGCAAGCTGGCGCACCAGGCGACGGCGGATCGAGGTTTTTACGACCACGCCGCTCATTCTTTGCCTATCATCCGGTATCCAAGCCCGCGCACCGTCTCGATGCGCACGGTTGAACCGGTCAGCTTTTTGCGAATACGCCCGACGTAAACCTCAATCGCATTTTCCGACACATCGTCAGAAAAGGAAAACAGCCGGTCCATCAGATGGGTTTTGGAAAAAATCTGCCCCGGTGCGCCGAAAAAAACCTCCAGCAATCGCAGTTCGCGGTTGCGCAGAAAATCCGGTTCCCCGTCTGTCTGAATCGTCCCTGCCGCCGAATCAAGCACCGCGCCGGCGAAGGTTTTCTGATTGGCCGCCGTGCCCCCCTGACGGCGTAAAACAGCGCGACAGCGGGCCTCAAGCTCGGAAAAATCGAACGGTTTGGTGATATAATCATCCGCCCCCAGATCCAGCAATCCGACCCTGTCAGACACCTCTGAACGTGCCGTCAACACGATGACAGGCGTGCGTTTTTTTGCCTTTCTGTGCTCTGCCAGAAAATCGCGACCATCGCCGTCAGGCAGCATAATATCCAGCAAAATCAAGTCGTAATCCGCCGCCCGGATGCTGGTGCGGGCTGTATCAAGGTCGCTCGCATGATCGACCGCATGCCCGTCAAGGCCAAGGCGGTCGACAATGACGCTGGCCAGCCTGGCATTATCCTCGACCAGTAGAAATCTCATCTCAATATCCAGATACAGACGCGTGACAGGTTCGTGTCAGCTTGGGCACGTTCACTATCAGCATGTGCGGGCAATGCCCGTTATGTCAATTGGGAGGACATTATGAAAACTCTGACTATGAAGGCCTTTGTGACCAGCGCAGTTCTGGCGCTTGGAACAGGCGGCGCTGCTACGGCGGCGGAATGTATTGCCCCGGCCAACCCCGGTGGTGGCTGGGATTTCACCTGCCGGCAGATCGGTAAGATCATGTTCGACATCGGTGCGGTGGATAAGCCCATTCAGGTGACCAACATGGCCGGTGCCGGCGGTGGTCTGGCTTATAACCACGTTGTCAACGAGCGCGGCGATGATGCTGACCTGATCGTAGCGGCCTCTTCGGCCACATCGACCCGTCTGGCGCAAAACGCCTATGCGGGCATGACGGCTGACAAGGTTCGCTTTGTCGGCGCAATCGGCGCTGATCCCGGCGTGATTGTAGTGGCGGCCAACAGCCCGTTCAAATCACTTGGTGATCTGGTTGACGCCATCAAGGCCGATCCGGGTTCGGTTGCATTTGCAGGCGGCTCTGCGGTTGGTGGATTTGACCACCTTAAGCCGCTGATGATCCTGCAGCGCGCAGGCTTTACTGACATCACCAAGGTGAAATACATCGGCGTTGATGGTGGCGCGGATGCGATCACCCAGACAGTGGGTGGTTTCACGCAGGCGATGACGGGCGACATGTCGGAAATTGTCGGCTTTCTGAAAGCAGGCGAAATTCGCGCACTGGCCGTTCTGACCGATGAACGCGTGCCCGGATTTGAGCAAATCCCAACAGCCAAAGAACAGGGATTTGACGTGGTCGCGGTAAACTGGCGCGGTCTTTATGTGCCCAAGGGCGTCAGCGACGACACTTTCAACATGTGGGCGGACCGCCTGCAAAAAGTTGCAGACAGCGACGAGTGGAAAGCAGCGATGGCGGCAAACGGTCTGGCCCCCTTCACCAAGGTTGGCGGCGATTTCCAAAGCTACGTTGACGGCCTTGTGGCCGAGGTGAACCAACTGTCCAAAGACATTGGGGTTATCCAGTAATGGCCAGTGACCGGATCTTCGGACTGGTCGTGCTAATGGTGGCGCTCGCGTATATCGCGAGCGCCACGCAAATCCAGACCAGCTTTCTTGCCGACCCGGTGGGGCCAAAGGCGTTTCCGATTCTGGTCGGGGCGTTGGCGGCGATCTGCGCATTGGTGCTGATTGTCCGTCCTGACCCCGACCCAGACTGGCCCGCAGCGCGCACATTTGGCTCGCTGGCCATCGCGGTGATTGTGCTGGTCGTTTACGCCTATGCTCTGAAACCGCTTGGCTTTATTCTGCCCACGGCCTTTGCTGCGGCGATCCTCAGCTATCAGATTTCGCCCCGCGCTGGACCTGCCGCACTGTCTGGCGTCGGGCTGTCGGTCGGACTGTTCGTGTTATTCAAATTCGCCTTGGGGCTTGGGCTTGTGGCCTTTCCCAAAGGCATCTTGGGTTAAAGGGCGCAAAAGATGGATATTCTCGCAAACCTGTCGCTTGGCTTTTCCATAGCGCTGTCACCCTACACGCTGATGCTGGCGGTGATCGGCTGTTTTCTGGGCACGATTATCGGCGCGCTTCCGGGCCTTGGCCCTTCAAACGGTGTGGCGATCCTGATCCCGCTGACCTTCACCATGGGGCTGGATGCAACATCGGCATTGGTCCTGATGACGTCGGTCTACTACGGTGCGATGTATGGCGGGAGGATTTCGTCAATCTTGCTGAACATTCCCGGCGATGAACCTGCGCTGATGACGACGCTGGATGGCTATCCGATGGCCAAAAAGGGCCGTGCGGGGGATGCTCTGGTGCTGTCTGGTGTCGCGTCATTCGTCGGTGCGTTCCTAGCCACAATCGGGCTGATGCTGCTGGCCCCTATGCTGGCGCGGGTGGCCTATCTGTTTGGCCCGGCGGAATATTTCGCACTTTATCTGCTGGCGTTCTGCACCCTTGGCGGAATGGCGTCGAACAATCAGGCGAAATCTGCGATTGCGTCCTGCCTTGGGCTGGGCATCGCGATGATCGGCGTTGATAACAATTCCGGCCTGCCCCGCCTGACCGGGGGCAATCTGCATCTGATGGATGGCATTGATTTTCTGGTCGCCATCGTCGGCCTTTTCGCCATAGCCGAGGTGTTTTTCTTTATCGAGAGCCACGGCAAAGGCTCTGCCATTGGGGTCAAACTGGACAAGGTCACGATCCCTTGGAAAGACATCATGGCGACCAAATGGACGATGCTGCGTGCCAGCCTTGTGGGCTTCATTGCCGGTATCCTACCCGGCGCGGGGGCGTCCCTTGGCAGTTTTCTGGCTTATATGAGCGAAAAATCCATCGCCGGGAAAGACGGCGGTTTTGGCACCGGCGCGCCCAAGGGCATCGCCGCACCCGAAGCTGGCAATAACGCCGCAGCAGGTGGTGCACTGGTGCCGATGCTTACGCTTGGCGTGCCAGGTTCGGGCACCACGGCGGTGTTGCTGGCGCTGTTGATGACCCTTAACATTACGCCGGGGCCAACCCTGTTCACCGACCGGCCAGAGGTTGTCTGGGGGCTGATCGCCTCGCTTCTGATCGCAAATGTTGTCTTGTTGCTGATGAACGTGCCGATGGTGAAAATCTTTGTGCGCGTCTTGCAGGTGCCCGCATGGGTGCTGCTGCCGGGTGTTACGATGATTTCATTTGTCGGCATCTATTCCCTGTCGGGCAGCTATTTTGATCTGATCCTGATGGTCGGCTTTGGCGCGCTTGGCTATGTCTTGCGAAAACTCGATATTCCGACGGTGCCGGTGATCCTTGGCATCCTGCTGGGGGGCCATATGGAAGACGCCCTGCGCCGCGCGATGGTGCTGTCGGATGGCGACGGGGCATTCCTGTTCTCATCGCCCATTGCAATCGGCCTGTGGATCGCCGCAATACTGGGCTTTGTCGCGCCGATGTTTTTGCGTGGCCTGTTAAGGAAACCACAGCGTGTCACAGACTAGGGTTTTGGTTCCAAGCGGCGCGCTTGGGCTGAACTATGACAAACAGGCGCTGCGCCGGGGCCTTGCCGCCAAGCCCGACATCATCGCAATCGACGGCGGTTCCACCGACAGTGGCCCGGCCTATCTGGGGCGCGGCGAGTCGAAATACTCGCGCAGTTCAACGCGCGTTGAATGGCAGGGCCTGATGGAGGCCCGCGCGCAAGTCGGCGTGCCGCTGGTGATCGGCACCGCAGGCACCTGCGGCGCGGACAACGCTGTTGTCTGGATGCTCGACATCACGCGTGAGATTGCCGCTGATCTGGGCCAGAACATCAAAATCGCAGTTCTGCGCAGCTCGCAGGACAGCGCCGAGATGGCGCGCGCCTACGCCGATGGCCGCATCACCGCCCTGCCCAAT
>JAHRVD010000318.1 GCA_019090845.1 Marinosulfonomonas sp. | reverse complement strand
GGATGTCCGAACCCAAAAACTACAATGCTTCCAGCGAGCCCAAGGGTGTTACCGTCCTTTGCGCCGAATTGCCTGCCGATCCCGGCGATCAGTGGTGGGAGATGTCGGACGAAGACTTGGGGACGCATTTTTGCAACTGGCTGGCCTCGGTCGGATTGCCGGTGAACGTTCCAGTGCGGCGCTGCGAAACCCGTCGCTTGGCGCAGGCTTATCCGGTCTATGATCTGGATTATGAAGATCATTTCAACACCATAGACCAATGGTTGCTCGGTATGGATGGGTTGCTGGTGTTCGGACGTCAGGGGCTTTTTGCCCATGATAATACGCATCACGCATTTGCAATGGCCTACGGTGTGGCCGATTGCGTGGACGAATTTGGGCAGATCGATAGTGAGCGTTGGGTGAACTACCGCGAGGAGTTTTCCCACCACACGGTCGAGGATTGATCCATGGCCGGGCCGGTGATCGATATTCTGATGTATCATTCAATCGCTGACGCGCACGGCCCGACGTCAGTGTCGCCCGCCGTTTTCGCCGATCAGATGGCGGCACTTGCGGCGTCAGATGTTGCGGTCATCACACTGGATGATCTGGTAGCTGCACGCACCAATGGGACAGAGCCGCCAGAACGCGCGGTGATTATAACTTTTGACGACGGCTTTTGCGATTTCGCCGAAGCTGCCTGGCCGGAAATGAAGCGACACGGCTTTTGCCCGATCATCTATGTGCCAAGCGCGCATGTGGGACGCGTCGAGGATTGGGTCGGCGCCGCACCACCACTACGCCCGCTAATGGACTGGGATGTTCTGTGCCAACTTCAGCGTGAGGGCGTGCAATTTGGCAGCCATAGCGTCAGCCACCCTGATCTGACCCGACTTTCTGACTTTGAACTGCAAGCAGAACTCACCCGCTCAAAATCTGATCTCGAGGATGGTCTGGGAACCGCAATTGAACATTTCGCCCCGCCATACGGGCTGGCTAAGGACCGCGAGATTAGCGCGATTTCACAGCTATACAAAACATCTGTGGGCACGCGTCTTGGGCAGGCGGGACCACAGGCCCCAATCCACGACTTGCCGCGCATTGAGATGTTCTATTTCACCGACATTGATCGGTGGCGGGCCCATTTGGCCGGACAGGGCGCGCCTTATCTGATGGCGCGAAAATCCCTGCGTGCGCTGGGAAAGCTGGTTCAGAAACCTTGGCAATAACGACTTATTGCCAGCGAAGTTCGCCATCCAACTGACCGGCGTCCACCAGCCCGCGCAGAATGTTCAGACGGATAAAGCGTGACTGGCGCACGTCGGATCCGGCAAAATCCATCACCTTAACAAGGTCTGACAAGTCGTTGACTGCAGCCGCGAAATCCTGTTGTGGCTGATGATCTGGCGCAAGTGCTTGAAACTTGCTGAAATCCACCCGGTAAGAGCGATTGTCGGGTGCTGCGTTGCGGTTAATCTCGACGTCCACGCCCCCCAGCACGCCAGCGACATCGCTGGCCAGTTGCCCGATTTGCCAAGTCCAGTCCTGGCAGCCGACGTTTACCTCGACCAGATCATCGCCGCTGCGCTGGATCGCCCATTCAATCGCCCGCGCCATGTCCGACACATGGATCAGCGGGCGCCAAGGGGAACCGTCTGACAATACTTCGATCTTGCCGGTGCGCAGGGCGGTGGCGACGAAATCATTCAGCACCAGATCAAGGCGCAGCATCGGGCTGGCGCCGCAAGCCGTTGCAAACCGCAGGCTGGTTGTGCGCAGGCCCCCCCCGGCGATTTTGCGCAATCCCTCTTCGGTGGCCACTTTGGAGCGCGCATAAGCTGTCAGCGGGTTCAATGTGTCTGTCTCTTTGCGCAGTCCGTCCGCCCCGGCGCCATACATGCTGCAAGAACTTGCAAATACAAACCGGCCGACACCGGCTTGTTTAGCCAGCCCCGCCACATGCAGGGCAGCATTAGAATTAATGCTCATCGTGGCGTTTTCAAATTCCTTGCCAATTGGGTCGTTGGACACGGCTGCCAATTGAACCACCGCGTCAAAGCCGGCCAGATCATCGACGCTCAGATCACGCGTGTCCAGCTTGCGTTGCGAGGCAAAAACACTGTCGGGGTAAGGGGTTGCACCGGATGTGGTGAACCAATTGGCGTCGATGCCATGTATTTCGGAATACGGCATGGCGTTAGCCAGATGGCTGGCGGCGACCGGCCCGATATATCCGCGATGTCCAACTATCAGTATCTTCATTTTCAAGGTGCTCCCGTCGGGCAATTTTGTCAGTCACTTCCTTATACTGGAATGAATCTGCGGCCAAATTATATGATTCGATGCCCCCCGATGCCCGGTATCAGCGCATCAATATGCGATCCGATAGTGATTTGTCGCCATTGTGGAAGCAGTAGTATCGCCCGGATTGGCAAAAATCGGCTATATCACTGCAATCTACATCAAATGCCCGGATACAGAGCGTGGAACCTGTATCGGTTAGCCGGTTCTGATAGTGTGACATCAATCCCGTTTTGCGGGTAAGCGACGTAAGGTTAAGAATATGAAGTGTGTTTTGCTTGCAGGGGGTCTTGGCACCCGTTTGGCTGAAGAAACCGGACGAATTCCCAAGCCGATGGTGGAAATCGGCGGGCGGCCGATACTTTGGCATATTATGAAGATCTACGCGGCACATGGCATTACCGATTTTATCGTCTGTCTTGGCTATCGCGGCTACGCAATAAAGGAATATTTCGCGAACTACTATCTGCACGGCTCTGACGTCAGCTTTGATCTTAAGACCGGCGAAATGGAGATTGTGAACAACCAAAGCGAGCCTTGGCGCGTGACCCTGATCGACACCGGTCAGGCAAGCATGACAGGGGGGCGCCTGCGCCGCGTGATGCCGCATTTGCGCGACGAAGAAGCGTTTTGCATGACCTATGGCGATGGCGTCGGCGATGTCGACATAACCTCGCTTGTCAAATTTCATGCCAGCCACGGCAAGCTGGCGACGGTTACCGCCGTGCCACCATCGGCGCGCTTTGGACGGTTGGAGATCGAAAACGGGCAGGTCCATGACTTTTCTGAAAAACCCGCAGGCGAGGGCGGTGTTATCAATGGCGGTTATTTCGTGTTGTCGCCCAAGGTCGAAAAATACCTAGAGGATGACACGACCATCTGGGAACGCACGCCGCTGGTGTCGCTGGCCCACAATGATGAGTTGATGGCCTTTGAGCATCGCGGTTTCTGGCAGCCAATGGATACATTGCGCGAAAAGCAGGAACTGGAAGAGATGTGGAACTCCGGTAACGCGCGCTGGAAAGTCTGGGACGACCGGACCTGACGGCTTTGCCATATCTGAACGCAGGAATATGATAATGAGTGACTATCCAAAATGCCGCCATTGCGGCACCCCAATGCCCCGGACCTTTGTTGATCTGGGAATGTCGGCGGTGGCTAATTCCTATGTGCCGCTGGACAAGGCAGGCGCGCCGGAACCGAAATTTCGCCTGCATACGCGTGTTTGTGAAAACTGCTGGCTGGTCCAGATCGACCAAGATGTTCCGGCGGATCAGATTTTTTCGGGTGATTACGCCTATTTCTCATCCTTTTCGACAAGCTGGCTGGAGCACGCCAAAACCTATGCCACCCGGATGACGCACGAACTTGATCTTGGGCCTGACAGTCTGGTGGTCGAGATCGCGTCAAACGACGGGTATCTGCTGCAATATTTTGTCGGGGCCGGTATCCCGGTTCTCGGGATTGAGCCCTCGGGCAGTGTGGCCAAAGCGGCTGAGGAAAAAGGCGTTGCCACACTGGTTGAATTTTTTGGTGAAGATCTGGCCAAGGGACTGGCGGCAAAGGGTAAAGCACCCGATCTTATTTGCTCTGCCAATGTGCTAGCGCATGTGCCCGACATCAACGACTTCGTCGCCGGGGTTGCTGCGTTGCTAACCGGTGACGCGATCTACACGGTCGAATTTCCGCATCTTTTGCGGCTGATCGAGGACGTTCAGTTCGACACTATTTACCATGAACATTATTCCTATCTGTCGCTGGTTTCTGTGGAACGGATTTTTGCCGACTATGGCTTGCGGGTCTTTCATGTAGAAGCGCTGCCGACACACGGTGGATCGCTGCGGGTATTTGCCTGTCTGGATGGCGCGAACCACGCCGAGCGCGGCTCGGTCAGTGACATGCGTGCGCGCGAAACGGACGCCAAGCTTGATCGCGCCGAAGGGTATGAAGGGTTTGATGCCCGCGTGAAAGCCGTTCGCGCCGGGTTGCTGGATTTTCTTCAGTCCGCGAAGGCCGAGGGGAAATCGGTTGTCGCTTACGGCGCGGCGGCCAAGGGAAATACCATGCTGAACTACTGTGGCATCGGTCCGGAACTGATCAAATACTGCGTCGACCGAAACCCGGCCAAGCAGGATACCTTGCTGCCGGGCAGTCAAATCCGCGTTTATGATCCGGAGGTGATGGAAACAGATCGTCCCGATTATGTGCTGATTCTGCCTTGGAACTTGCGCCGCGAAATCTCGGCTCAGCTTTCGCATCTTGGTGACAAGGGAACGCTGTTTGTCATTCCCGTTCCAGCGCTAGAGATTTTCAGCCAATGAATGCGCGTGTTCTGGTTACCGGTGCGACGGGGTTGATTGGCCGTCAGGCGGTAAATTGCCTGCTTAATCGCGGGAACGAGGTGATTGCATTCAGCCGAAGCGATGTGGATGATCCCAGATTTCACACAATACAGGTCGATTTGCTCGATCGGGCCGCGAGACTGGCGGCAGTGCGCGAGGCAAATGCGACCCATCTGTTGCACCTGGCTTGGCATGACCATCCGCGCGATCGCTGGAGCGCTCCGGAAAACCGCGACTGGGCGACCGCCACCGTGCAATTAGTGCATGAGTTTTCTGATCTGGGGGGCAAGCGAGCGCTTTGTGCTGGCAGCTGCGCGGAATACGACTGGTCATACGAGCAGTTAAAGGAAACCACGCCGCTGCGCCCGGCAACGGTCTATGGGCAGGCCAAGGCCGACACAGGAACCCAAGTGATCGAGATGTCACGCGAACTCGACCTGTCATTGGTCTGGGCGCGGTTGTTTTTCTGTTATGGCCCGCGCGAACCGCGCGGTCGTTTGCTGGGTGATTTGCTTTATGGTTTGTCTGCGGGGCAGGAAATTCCCTGCACGGATGGGCTGCAGGAGCGTGATTACCTGCATACAGAAGATATCGGCGAGGCTTTGGCGCTCGCCCTTGAAAGCGATGTCACAGGCGCGATGAACATCGCCAGCGGACACGCAACCAAGGTCAGGGACATCATTCAGACCACAGCCGAACTGATGGGCCGGCCAGAGCTTATTTCCTTAGGCGCGCTTGCCCGTGCATCTGACGATCCGCCCCGGCTTGTGGCCGATGTAGCGCAGCTTGAAAATATCGGATTTAAGCCCAAATATGATCTGGGTTCGGGGCTGGCGCAATGTGTCGATGAGCTGGAAAAACGCATTTCGGGGCAGGTGTGATGCGCGCGCTGCTAGGCATAGTTTCACGCGATGAAACGACGCGTCAATTCCTGCGTTTTATTGTGATCGGTGTGGTCAATACGATCTTTGGGTTTGCCGTCTATGCGCTGTTGGTGACACTTGGTGTATCGCCGCAACCGGCACTGGCCATTGCTTTTGTTATCGGTGTCATCTGGAACTATTTCACTCATGCAAGGTTTGTGTTTGACAACAAGGGGCTGTCAAAAATGCCAATCTATGCGCTGGCCTATGTGGTGGTTTATGGGTTCAACGCAGTGTCTTTGGCCGCCGCTCAGGGCATCGGGTTGGGGCCGCTTGTGGCACAGGCAATCCTTGCTCCGGTTGCCGCAGTCCTATCATTCTTTCTGATTTCACGCGTTTTGACCGGACAGTTTCCGGTATTTGGCGGCGCGCGCGACTGACCCGCCTCAGGCGGCTTTGGATTTTGATTTCGGTTTTGATTTTGGTTTGGGAATTTCAACCGGATCAATATTGACCCGTTCGGTTTCCACCACCATCGGCCCGCCCCGGACCTGATTGTGAATCGTGGTAATATATTCGCCCAGCATCCCGATAAACAGCAACTGAATTCCCGACAGGAAGAACAGCGATGTAATGATCGTGGTTGTACCGCGCGGGGCAAGATCGGGCTGCGTCAGATAGAGGATTACCGACACGATCGAGAACAGGATTGAGGCCATGGATATCACAATACCGGCGATTGTGCAGGCCCGCATCGGCGCGCGGGTAAAGGCGAATATCCCGTTCAGAGCCTGATCGACAAGTTGCAGAAAGTTGTGCTTGGAGGCACCTCTTTTGCGCTCTTTCCAGACATAAGGGATAATGATCCGTTTGAAGCCAAGCGACGCAATGATCCCGCGGATATAGGGATATTGATCCCGGTGCTCGAGCAAAGCCGTCATCACCTTGCGATCTAGCAATTGAAACTCGCCTACATCGGGCGAGATTTCAAAATCTGACAGCAGGTTGACGATCCGGTAAAACAACTTGCGCGCCATGCGCATTATCAGACCTTCTTCGCGCGTTGACCGCGCCCCGGCCACCACCTCATACCCTTGTTCCCACAGGTTGACGAATTCGGGCAGCAATTCGGGTGGGTCCTGCAAATCGACCGGCAGCATGACCAGCACCGCGTCGCCGGTTGCATATCGAAGGCCGTTGAATGTGGACCGGTAGACGCCGAAATTGCGTGAATTCACAACAATCTTCACTGCCGGATCTTGGGCGACGACAGATTTCAGAATCTCTACGGTTTTATCGGTGGATGCATTATCGATGAAAATATGTTCGCGCCGATACCCTTTCAGCGGGCCGTCAAACAGCGCTTTGACAACGCTGTGACATTCGCCAACGTTGTCTTCTTCGTTAAAACACGGCGACACGATGGATATTGTTTTCATCTGATCGGAGTCCTGACTACATACTTGGACAGCTTAACATCTTTTTTGCCATCCGGGGTATAGGCGCGCGCGCTTTAGGCCCAACTTTCCTTGTCTGCCGCGAATTTAGGGCATTATGAGTGACCACATCGTTTCGTGGCCGGGGGTAATTAGCTGTTCGCTCTGGTTTGTTTCCCCACGCCATGACGGGATTTTCAAACAGCAGGGAATCTGTGCGTCAAATAACGTATTCTTTCACAAAAAGCGCGACCACAAGTAGCACCGCAGCAAGGTATATCCATTTGGTTTTCCCCAGCCCGCTCAAATACCGTCGCCAACCACTGGCGGCGATGTCCAACGCATCGCCCGGCGCTGTGCGCGCCAAGTAGATGCGAACACCTGCGAAAACCAAATAGGTCGACGCCAGCCCGAACATCGCCCAGATGATCCGGCTCGTCAGCCCGCCCCATGTGCCATAATGCAGGGCATTTGCGACCGGGGTTATGCGGGCATTTCCGCGCCGGTCTGCGGGCGTCACGATTCCCAGAACATCCAGCGAAACCGGATCAACCGCGATCATCCAATTCCCCAGAATCGTCGGCGATCCGAGCGCCCCGCCAAAACGGAAAGCGTGTTTTCTGGCACCGGGTATGTTGACGGTCTTGGCCCGGAAATCGGGGTATTGCGTAAGGGCTGCCTGTTCTGCGCGATCAATCAGGGCGCCGTCAAAACCGGCCGGGCGGGCAACTTCACGTGGCTGCGCTTCGGGTGCGGGCGGCACATATCCATTAAACCCCAGCCCCCCCAGAAAAAAGAACATCCCGGTCAGGCTTATCAACAACAAAAATGGTGTCACCCAAACAGCGATCAGACGGTGCAAAACGCCCTTGCGATTGCGCTCGTCCATCGACCGGTTTGGAAGCCGCAGCAAACCGCGCCAGAACCTGCGGTAAGTTATCAACCCCGCCAGCACTGAGATTAGCAAAATGCCCGAAGTTGCGCTAACGGCCAAAAAACCAATTCGTTTGGGAACCAACAGGCTTTCATGCAGCTCTTTCAGAAAGTAGTGAAAACTACGGTTCGGGCCGATGCTCAGCACGCGTGCATCCCTAGGGTCGGTCCATGCGATAATTCTTTTGCCGCTTGCCGTGATGCCAAAACTGCGATCGGCGAACCCCGCCTTTGGTCGTTTTGCGATGACGAATACAGTGCCGCCGGGAACGGCCTTATTCACTGACTGAAATATTGTGCCAAAACTGACCCGCTCGTTATCGGCGATCGAGCCGACCAGAATATCCGGTGTGAACAAGGCTTCGATTTCGTCCGAAAAAAGCAATATCGATCCGCTAAAAAACATGAAGCCAAAGAACAATGCAAAATGCAGGCCCAGCCACTTGTGGGCTGTAAAAACGAGGTTTCTGAACTTTCGCGACACTGGTTGATCCTTCTGACGTCTTTTTGCCGGTTCTGGTTATTGTGCGCCAGAGCTCAGGCCAATGAAATTATTGCATTTTGCGTGGATGTGAAATGGTGGAAAGCACATATTATCGGCTGAATTCCCATGCGTGATAGATTATTGGCCGGTCCGGGAAAACAGCAATCGCGCGGGCGTTTTGAACCTCGCCCAGATCGCGCAGGAATATCGGCGCATCGTCTGGCAAACCCGGATCGTTCAGCAAGAACGCCGAGCCAAATTGTGCTTTTTGTTTTATAAATACCAAAGCGTTGCCAAAGTCACCGCTTGCCCGCATCTCGGCATAATGTGGTGAATATTTTTGGTAGCCGAAGTATTTTTCAACGCCGCGCCATGGCGTGAAAACCAACAAGCCGAACAGGCAAAGGACAAGTAGCGTTGCCTGCATTGCCTCTGGTTGCACACCCAGTGTTTGCAGCCGGTTTGACAGCGCATCAAAACCGCTCACCGAAAGAATAAGTAACGGAAAAAGCAGGCTGAACCAATAACGCGGACCAATGTAGAAACTGCCTGCGAACCAGTAGAAAAACATCGCAACGACAACCAGCAGGGAAAGGGCGATCATGCCCTTGTCGACCCGGTTTGGCTGGCCCCACAAAAACAGGCAAGTCACCAGAGCGAGCGATCCACAGGCCCAGCCAAGATATTCAAACTGTGTGCTGGCAATATTGTTGGCCGTGTTTATCACGCCTTCAAACGGCGTATGTCCAAGCCTGATATCCAACCCTCCCCAGCCTTCGGGTGGTCCGATTTCTGGGCCAAACCCATATGAATTGGCACCGTGGGTCCAGTGCGTGTTCAGGTATTCTGCCAGTGGTGCAAGCAGCGCGTCGCCCGTCAGGATGAAATTGAAGAACAAGAATGCGCTGCCGGTGACGATACACCCTGCGCAGAATGCTGTGACCCGCATGAAACGCTGTGGCCGCCCAGTCTGAAACAGCAACCATATGGCCGTCGCCAGCCCGATCAAAACGCCGTCCAGCTGTCGGGTCACAAAAACCCAGCCCATGAAAAAACCCGCGAGCAGAGCAAAAAGCAGCAGCGCCCTTGTGCGGATTGGGCGCGCCAACAAAAGACGCCAGGCGGCCAGTATGCAGGCAATCGCCGTATTGTGGGGCATCAGCGAGCCTGAGGACGCCAGAAACCACGGCGACATTGCGATCAAAAGCGCAGCCAAAGCCGCGGCGCGCCGGGTCGTCAGGCACGCGGCCACGCTATAGGCCAGCCATACGATTATTGCGGATAAAACTGGGTTAACCAGCCAGGGTGCATTCACCAGAACGCCGATCATCAGCACCCCGGACCAGCCGGGTGGTGTGGTCGAAAACCACAGATCATCGCGGATCGTCAGCAAATAAAACTCCAACCCCGTTTGCAGACCTTCGGGCGGGGCAGAGATAGCGAGCGTGCCGTGCGCAAAGGTTCTGGCCTGAAAGAGATAGGCGACTTCATCCTGCACATGCGGCAGCCGCTGGAATGCAAACCACGCCAGCAGTGCACTTGCGCCAAAGGCTATTGCAACAAGGGCTGGAACCGCAATTTTCAGGGTCGCTCTGGGGGCGTGCAGGATCAACGCGGCGATATTTATCACCGTGAGGACAACAAAACACCCGCCAGCGATAATCTGAGCTGCGTAAGTTACGAAATCCTGTCGTGGTACATAGCCCATTACCGATACCGAAAACGCGGTGCTGAGCAGCAAAAAAACCGTAATCCTTACCGGTCCCAGTGTTTGGATCAGGGCCATGATCGGACCCAACCGCACTTTTTGCCAGAACAGCGCCAAGCATACCATGCTCTGTGCGCCAATTGCCGTTAGCATGACCCAACTGGCAGGGTCGTCTTGATTGAACGTCAGGGCAGGGAACCACAAAGGTTGCGTTAGCCAAAGATGGGCGCCGCCACCCAAGAACAGGGCTGCTGCCGCACACCCGAATTTTGCCCCCCCGTGCGATCCGAAATAACCGACCAGACAGGTGGCCAAGCCGATAACACTCAGATACCAAAGTGATTTTGGGGCCATCCCGAACGGTGCGCTAGTAAACAGCGCAGAAACGCTCAGCCCGATCAACCCAAGCCCAATTGCCCAGATAACGGCTGTGGCCACTGACCCGAAATTCCACGGGCGTTCATTATTCTTTTCGGCCATAAGCGTGCTGTCTACCCGCTGAATATGCAATTTGGACCAAGCTAAAGGATTGGCGACAAAAATCCACTGAAAGGCGCAGTATTCTGGCCAGATTTGTTATTTTGCACTTGTTCTGCATTCTTCCGGGCAGGCGGTTGCGAGCGAAAGCTGTCTGATAATGGCGACAGAATACCATGTCGCGCAATTACGGACAAAAATTGCCATAATGCTTCAAAATTCCGACAAAATGCGCCAGTAGATACCGGCCAAGATCGTTTAGCCTGAGGATAGTATGAAATCTCTGCGCATCCTGATGTTCACAACATTCTACCCGCCCTATTCGTTTGGCGGGGATGCTGTTGGCGTACAACGGATGGCGCAGGCGCTGGTGGCGCGTGGTCATCGCGTAACTGTTGTGCATGACCAAGACGCCTATTTGTCACTTGGCGGCAAGATGCCAGAAGATGTTGGTTCAGGCGATGGCGTTCGGGCTGTGGGCCTGCGAAGCCGCAATGGTGTTCTGGCCAATCTATTAACGCAGCAGACCGGGCGGCCAATTGTGCATGGGCGCAAGATCCGCGAAATTGCCGCCGAGGGCTATGACATCATCTGGTATAACAATGCCTCGCTCGTTGGCGGGCCGGGGTTGCTTGGGATCGGTGACGGCCTGCGGGTGTTTGAAGCACATGAACATTGGCTGGTCTGCCCGACCCATGTTTTGTGGCGTTATAACAAAGAGTTGTGCGACAAGCGCGAATGCCTTCGCTGTGTTGTTAGCCACCGCCGACCACCGCAATTGTGGCGCTATTCCGGCTATCTTGACCGGATGCTGGACAAGGTCGATTTGATCGTTGCCAAAAGTGAATTCAGCCGCGCTAAACACCGCGATTTCGGCCTGCGCCAAAAGATGCAGGTCTTGCCCTATTTCCTGCCCGATCTGGAAGTTACCCCGCAGGCGGCGACGGAAAAACTGCCCCATAAGCGGCCCTATTTTCTGTTTGTCGGGCGGTTGGAGAAAATCAAAGGTCTGCAGGACGTCTTTCCCGCCTTTGACCAATATCCAGACGCGGATTTGTTGATACTGGGGGATGGCGATTACACCGACACGTTAAAAAAGCAGGCCGCTGACAATCCGCGTATCCGCTTTCTTGGGCGTAAATCGCTTGATGAACTGAACGCCTATTATCGCGGCGCGATCGGCTTGATCGTGCCATCGGTTTGTTATGAGACATTCGGTATTATCCTGATCGAGAGCTTTCGCCTTGGGACGCCAGTAATTGCGCGCCGGTTGGGACCGTTCCCGGAAATCGTCGAGGCGTCTGGCGGCGGTGCTTTGTTTGACGACCAAGCCGGGTTGATCGAGGCGATGCGCCAATTGCAATCAGACCCGGATCATCGGGCCAAAGTGTCTGCTAATGCCCGCGCTGGTTTTGAAAAACTTTGGAGCGAACAGAAAGTTCTAGCCGCTTACGGCGCGGCTTTTGCGGCGGCTGCGCGCGCGAAAGGCGATATCGCGCTGGCCGATGCATTGGAAGCGGGCGCGTTTGAAAATGGGGCCAGCCAAGGCTGACCTTCCGGAATACAGGCGTCAGGCCACAGCGGCGCGTTTTTCGGCAAGGATATCGGCGATAATTTCGGAAAGTGGCCGCATCGGGCGAAACCCGGTGACACGCTTAAGCTTGGCCATGTCGGGCAGGCGGCGGTTCATATCTTCAAAGCCGACCGGATAGACGCTTTCGTAAGGCACCAGCTGAATTTCTGACGTAGAACCCGTGGCCGCGATCACTTGTTCGGCAAGCGAGCGGATCGTGACTTCTTGGTCTGTGCCGACGTTAAACACCTGACCTATGGCCTCGGGCGTGTTCATCAACCGGATCAGCGCCTCGATCACGTCAAAGACATGGCCAAAGCAGCGCGATTGCTCGCCCGTGCCATGCACTTGCAAGGGTTTTCCATCCAGCGCGTTTTGCACAAAATTCGGCAGCACCATTCCGTAGCGCCCGGTTTGGCGCGGGCCGGTGGTATTAAAGAACCGCAACACGACCACGGGCAGATCAACCTCTCGCGCATAGGACAGGGCCAGAAATTCATCCAGCGTCTTTGCACAAGCATAGGACCAGCGCAGGTTTTTGGTCGCCCCGATTGTCAGATCGTCGTCTTCGGAGAAGGGGAATTTGGTCGCTTTGCCGTAAACCTCGGATGTCGAGGCAAGGTAGATCGGTGTTTTCTTGGCCAGACAGGCGTGCAGAACGTTTTCTGTGCCGGTCACATTGGTCAGGATCGAGCGGCTCGGTTCGTCCATTATCAGCTTTACGCCAACCGCCGCGGCCAGATGAAACACCGCATCGGCTTGCGCTACATGCTCGGCCACAAGCGCGCGGTCCAGAATGTTGCCCTCGATAAATGTGAAACT
>JAHRVD010000317.1 GCA_019090845.1 Marinosulfonomonas sp. | reverse complement strand
TCATTTCAAATACGCCGATTTCATCGGCCGGGCCAAAGCGGTTTTGTACCGCCCGCAGAATGCGGAACTGATGGCCCCTCTCGCCCTCAAAATAAAGCACCGTGTCGACCATATGTTCGACCACCCGTGGCCCGGCGATCTGGCCGTCCTTGGTGACATGGCCGACCAGTACGACGGCCATGTTGCGCCGTTTGGCAAATGACGTCAGCTCATG
Organism: Marinosulfonomonas sp.; assembly: GCA_019090845.1. Taxonomy (GTDB): domain Bacteria; phylum Pseudomonadota; class Alphaproteobacteria; order Rhodobacterales; family Rhodobacteraceae; genus NORP110. The sequence continues at coordinate 6,151 of JAHRVD010000317.1, read as the reverse complement.
GGCAGCCGCGCGCACCTGTGAAACGGATCCCGGCGCGCTGGCGACATTGTCTGACCACATGGTCTGGATCGAATCGATGATCGCGATGTCGGGTTTTTCCGCCTCAAGCGTTGTCAGGATATCGCGCAGATTGGTTTCTGTCGCCAGCTTTACCGGCGCATCCGTCAGCCCAAGGCGCTCCGCGCGCATCCGAACCTGTGCGGCGGCTTCTTCGCCCGACACATAGATTGCTTTCAGACCGGCGCGCGCGAAACTGGCCGCTGCCTGCAATAACAGGGTGGATTTGCCGATACCCGGATCGCCGCCCACAAGGATCGCCGAGGCAGGCACCAGCCCGCCGCCCAGCACGCGGTCAAGCTCGCCGATGCCGGATTTGGTGCGTGGCGGGGGGGCTTCTTGTGTCGACAGGTCGCTAAGTTCCAGCCGTGAACCACGCGCCGCCCCAAGCGATTTGGCCGCCGGGCCGGTCGAGATCGCCACATCCTGAGTGATTGAATTCCATGCGCCGCAATCGTCACAGCGCCCGGACCATTTGGAATGAGTCGCGCCGCATTCGTTGCAGGTAAAGGATTGAGCTTTTGCCATGGGGGCGTTCTAGACCAAGCGCTGCGGCGGTGCCAGACGGCTTTTCAGGGCGCGAATCTGGCCCGGGTGCGATTGGCAAAGGCGACAAGCGTCAGCATCACTGGCACTTCGACCAGCACACCGACGACGGTTGCCAGTGCGGCCCCTGAATTCAGCCCAAACAGGCTGATCGCGACGGCGACGGCCAGTTCGAAAAAATTCGAGGTGCCTATCAGCGCGCAGGGGGCGGCAATGCGGTGGGGCACTTTCAGCGCGAAAGCGGCGGCATAGGCGATGGCGAATATCCCATAGCTTTGCACGATGATCGGCACCGCGATCAGTGCGATCACCGCCGGTCGTGCAACGATCACCTGTCCCTGCAAGCCAAACAGAATTACCACTGTGGCGATCAACCCTATGATCGAAAACGGTTTTATCCGGGCCTGAAACCTTTCGATTGCCGCCGGACTGCCAAGCCATTTGCGCGTCAACAGCCCGGCTGCCAACGGCAGCGCCACAAACAGAACAACCGACAAAACCAGAGTTTCCCACGGCACGGTGATATCGGATACGCCCAGCAGAAACGCCACGATCGGTGCAAATGCCACGACCATAATCAGGTCGTTCACCGAGACTTGCAGCAAGGTATATGTCTCATCCCCGCGGGTCAGTTGCGACCAGACAAACACCATCGCGGTGCAGGGGGCCGCCCCCAGCAGGATCAGCCCCGCGATATATTGCGAGGCGTCCTGGGGTTGGATCCACGGGGCAAAGATGTATTCAAAGAACAGAACCGCCAGCGCGGCCATGGTGAAAGGCTTGATCAGCCAGTTAACCACAAGGGTTATCATCAACCCACGCGGTTGCCGCGCGACGTTGCGCAATGACCCCGGATCAACGCCCACCATCATCGGAAAGACCATCGCCCAGATCAACACCGCCACCACCAGATTGACCCGCGCAAATTCAGCCGCCGCGACCGCGCTTACCAAGCCCGGCGCAACGTTTCCCAATAAGATGCCGCCAATCATCGCCAACGCGATCCAGACCGAGAGGTATTTTTCAAATCTGCCCATGGAGCGCCTGTTCTGTCCCAACAACAAAAGCGTCGGGCGAGGGGGAATCATTTTGGCAATATTGCCTGCGACTGATCCGGGCAGCAATCAGGAAACTGGCGATATGACCAGCAGATCCGTTTTGGGAAAGCAGCCGTTTTGGCGGAAAGTGAATACCAAAACTTGTGCTTTGAAACCAGTTGCAAATACTATGTCAAATATTTGCGTGTGGCCGATCAATGAGTAGGTTATAAAAGAGATCGCATTTTGACTTTCACAGCGAGGGTTTCATGGCCTCAACACTTAAGGATGTTGCCAGACGTGCGGGCGTTTCACGTTCTGCTGTGTCGCGGACATTTACGCCCGGTGCATCGGTGTCCGACAAGATGCGGCGACGGGTGGAAAAGGCCGCAAACGAATTGGGATACCGGCCAAATTTTCTGGCCCGCAGCCTGACGACGCGGCGCACGAAACTTATCGGCCTTGTCTCTAATAATTTCCACAATCCGCTTTTTCTTGAGGTTTTTGACCTGTTTACGCGGGGTTTGCAGGACCGGGGTCTGCGCCCGTTGCTGGTTAATTTGACGGATGAAACCGACCCGGAACACTCGGTGCAGATGTTGCGCCAATACTCGGTGGACGGGGTGGTGGTTGCGTCTTCGACATTGCCGCCAGAGTTTGCCAAAGCGTTTCGTGATGCGGGGGTTCCGGTGGTGCATTCGTTCGGTCGTCATTCAAGTTCACCAAAGGTGCATGTTGTTGGAATAGACAACGTTGAATGCGGGCGAATGGCGGCGCGCGAACTGGTTGCACGCGGTTACAAACAGGTGGGGTTTTTGGGCGGGCCGGAATCTGCGACCTCGACTCAGGATCGCTATCAGGGTTTCATGACTGAACTTGCCAAACACCCAAAGATCAGGTCGAGCTATTCTTTTGCCGATGCCTATTCGTTTGACGCCGGTCGGCGCGAAATGCTGCGGCTTTTAAAAGCCCCACGGCAAGAGGCGTATTTTTGCGGCGACGATGTTTTGTCGATCGGTGCGTTGAGTGCCGTAAATGAAGCCGGACTGGCGGTGCCCGGAGATATCGGGATCATCGGGTTGAATGACATGGAGATGGCCGGTTGGGAAAGTATTAATCTGACCACCATTCACCAGCCGATCCGCCAGATTATAGACTCTTCGGTCGAACTGATGGCGGCGATGCTGGACGATCCTGAACGCTACCCCGAAGCACGGCTGTTCCCCTGTGAAATAGTGGAGCGGGCAACCTTGCGCCCGCGTGAAGGCGAAAACGCCCCCTAGTCAAATCCGATCGAGGTCAGGTATTGGCGATTGGCGCGAGCGTCCTGTGCCGGACTGACATCCAGCGTTGGATCGCAATCCTGTTCAACGGTGCACCAGCCCTTATAGCCCGCGTCTAACAGCACTTGCCGTACAGCGGCAAAATCCAAGTCCCCCTGACCCAGATTGCAGAAAATTCCCTGTCCGCAGGCGTCGTAGAATCCGGTGCGATTCTTGACAGCGGATGCTTTAACAACGGGGTCGATGTCTTTGAAATGCATGTAGGAAATGCGTCCCATGTGACGCTTCATGAAGGCAATTGGATCATAGCCGGCATAGGAATGATGGCCGGTGTCAAAGCAGATTTTCAGGATGTTTTGGTCAACTTCATCAAGCAGGCGTTCCAGTTCCGGCTCAAAATCCATGAAGCCAGCGGCATGGGCATGAATGCCGACCGTCAGTCCGTATTCTTCGCTGCCAAGACGCGCAATATTTGCCAGACGCTCGCGAAACCCGGCCCATTCATCGCCGTCCATCTGTTCGGCCTCGGATGCGCGCCCGGCTGTGGCCGCGCGCCGGGGCGAGATCGCGTCGATCAGCACCAGATGCTCTGCGCCATGGGCGGCCAGTGCCTGACAGGTGCGCTTTGCTGCATCCCGCACGTCGTCCCATGCGCCAGGATCGTGAAAGGCGCGAAAAACCACGCCGCCGATCAGTTCAAGATCGTGGCGGGCCAACGCCTCGGCCAATATCGCCGGATCTTCGGGCATGAAGCCGACCGGACCCAGTTCAATTCCCTTGTATCCTGCCCGGGCGCATTCGCGCAGCACTGACTGCCATTGGGGGTTGCGCGGATCATCCGCAAATTCCACCCCCCACGAGCACGGGGCGTTGCCGATACGAATATCTGTCACTGAAGCGCCCCTTTAATGCAATTACGGTTTGCAACCGGTTGCAAAACTTGTATCTTCGGATTCGAAACCACGCAAGCTGCAATCAACTTGGGGCGCAGGTTTTCAGGGCACCGGCGCAGGGGACCACGATGGACATAGAAAATGACACCCTTCGCCTGACGACGGCGCAGGCAATCGTGCGGTTTCTGGCCAATCAGTTTATCGAAATTGACGGGCAGGAAGTGCGCCTGTGCGGCGGCGGCTTTGGAATATTTGGCCACGGTAATGTGACCTGTCTGGGTGAAGCGCTTTATGACCACCGGGACGCTTTGCCGCTTTACCGGGGGCAGAACGAGCAGGGCATGGGGTTGGCAGCAGCCGGCTACGCCAAGCAATATCTGCGTCAGAGGTTCATGTTTTGCACCGCTTCCGCCGGACCGGGCACCAGCAACCTGTTAACGGCTGCCGCGCTGGCCCATGCCAATCGCCTGCCGGTTTTGATGCTGTGTGGTGATGGTTACACAACCCGCCTGCCGGACCCTGTCTTGCAGCAGCTTGAGCATTTCGGTGACCCGACACTGGGGGTGAATGACGCCTTTAAGGCGGTCACCCGCTACTGGGATCGCATCACCCATCCCGCGCAGGTCATTCAATCCCTGCCAAATGCCATCGCGACAATGCTGGACCCTGCCGATTGCGGCCCGGCGTTCATTGGTTTGCCCCAAGACGTTCAGGGCTGGACCTATGACTATCCGTCCGTGTTCTTCCAAAAGCGACTGCACCGCATTCGCCGCGCCGTGCCTGATGCGGGCGAGGTGGCAGATGCCGTGGCGCTGCTCAAAACCGCCAAACGCCCGATGCTCATTGCCGGGGGCGGTGTGCAATATTCCCGTGCAGCCAGTGAATTGGCAGATTTTGCCAAAGCACATCAGATCCCGGTCGTGGAAACCATTGCCGGGCGGGCAAACTTGCTGGCCGGTGACCCGCTTAACATCGGGCCGATTGGCGTCACCGGCTCAAACAGCGCCAATGCGATTGCCGCGCAGGCCGATGTGATTCTGGCCGTAGGCACTCGGTTGCAGGATTTCACCACCGGAAGCTGGACAGCTTTTGCCAGGGACGCGAGGTTCATCGCGCTCAACACGGCGCGCCATGATGCGGGCAAGCACCTGTCGGTGCCGGTTGTTGGCGACGCAAATCGCGGGCTTGCGGCCATTGCGGCGGGTCTGAGCGGCTATAGCGCGCCAAAAAACTGGACTGCACTGGCGCAAGGCGAGCGTAAGAAATGGGACGCCTATGTTGCTGGCAACGTGGCGCCGGGCAATGGCCCAAACACCTATGCACAGGCGATCGGTGTGGTGAATGACCTTTGCGATGCGCGCGACCGCATTGTCACCGCCTCGGGCGGCCTGCCCGCCGAGGTGAGCGCCAACTGGCGCACGCTCGGTGTCGGCACGGTCGATGTAGAGTTTGGCTATTCCTGCATGGGCTATGAAATTGCCGGGGGCTGGGGCGCGCGGATTGCTCAGGTGGAACGAGAGCCTGACAATGATACCATCGTTTTTGTTGGCGATGGCGCCTATCTGATGATGAATTCGGACATTTATTCGTCGGTCCTGAGCCAGAAGAAGCTCATCGTTCTGGTGCTGGACAACGGCGGTTTTGCGGTGATTAACAAGCTGCAAAACAACACTGGAAACGTCAGCTTTAACAATCTGATAGCCGATAGTCCGACGATCCCCGAACCTTTTGCAGTTGATTTTGAGGCGCACGCAAAATCCATGGGTGCCAATAGCGAAACCGTGGCAAATCCGGGTGAGCTGGGGCAGGCGTTCAAACGCGCCAAAGCTGGCAAAAAAACCACTGTGATTGTCATGAAGGTCGACGCATTTGATGGCTGGACCACCGAGGGTCACGCCTGGTGGGAGGTTGGCACACCCCACGTTAGTGAGGACGAGAAAGTGCGCGCCGCACACGACGAAATAGAAGCGGCCCGATCCGGCCAGCGCCGGGGCGTTTGATGGTGTTTCAAGTACCCCACGGAGCAATCTGCTGATGGTCGATCTGTCCCGCATCCGCGACAACAATTTTGTCATTATCGGCCGCGCCGGTATGGACCTGAACCCACACCCGGCGGGCACAAAAACTGAGGACGCGACAGATTTTGTCGCCTCTTTGGGTGGGTCCTCGGCCAATATCGCCGTGGCAATCAGCAAGCTGGGCGGCAAGGCAGCTTTGGTGACATGCGTTTCCGACGATGCGATCGGGCGCTATTGTTTGAACCGACTGGCGGATTTTGGCATTAACGCGCATCACGTCAGATCGGTTGGCGGCGAAGCGCGCAACTCGCTGGCGC
>JAHRVD010000316.1 GCA_019090845.1 Marinosulfonomonas sp. | reverse complement strand
GGCGGCTGGTCGAAATCGCATCGTTTCTGATCGTCACGCCGTTGCGCATGGCGGCCCAACCGGCGTTTGCCGCGATGCGGCGCAGCGGCGCGGGCGCGTCTGAATTGCTGCTCGACATTTCCCGTCTGTCCGGGCTGGTGGCATTTCCTGTATTTGCCGGTCTGTCGGTTTTGGCGACACCGATCATAGCCGTGCTTTTAGGCCCCAAGTGGCTGGAGGCGGCACCAATTTTGTCGATAATCTCGGTGCTTGGAACCTATTTCTGCATCGAAAAAATCCATCAGGCCTTTTGCCTCGCGGCGGGCCGGGCCGGGCCAACTGCACTGGTCGCCTGGTTGGAAGTCGCGCTTTCAGCGCTGTTGGTCTGGGGGCTGTCGCCGTGGGGAGGAACAGCAATGTCGGCGGGTATCGTGCTGGCCTTTCTAATCCTCTGGAGCGCCCGGTTTGTCATCGTCGCCACGGCGGCCGGGATCAGCCACTGGGCATTGGCAAAGTGCCATATCGCACCTTTTCTGGCAGCAAGTGTAATGGCCGCCAGCGTTGCGCTGTTAGTCAGGTATCTGGATGGGTTTTCGCCACTTTTGACCGTCATTTTCGGCGCTGCCTTAGGGGTCGCCATTTTTGGCGCCCTCACAATGGCCTTCATGAAAGACCGGCTGAAAATCCTGATGCAGTTTGTTGGAAAACCACCGCAGGACAATGAAACCAATGATCCACCCAAGACATGATGTTCGCCCCGCTTGGCGACGATGATGTCAGGTGGCTTCGCTGCCGATCCGGTGCGCATTTGCCATGACACTAAAGGTAATGGTCGTCGCCGGGATTGATGGAAAGACAGAGGCATCGACCAAATGCACCCGGCTAAGCCCAAACGGACGCCCCAGTTTATCTGACTGGCCAGTGGTTGGGGCCTTGTGCATCGGAACCGTGCCACCGGCGTGAAAACTTGATCCCACAGGGCCCGGGCGACTGGCAAATGTCAGCGCTTGCAAACCCGCCCGCCCCATTGTTTTGGCAAGTTTCTTTTGCGCTGCGGCAAGCACCCCGTCTGTATCAGGGTTGGCCAGCAGGCTTGCAGACAACCTGCCATCGCCAGAAAGCTTCAGAGCAACCCGCGCCGAGTGATCAGAATGCAAAAACACCTGCGCCACGAGCAGTCTTCGCGCCAAAGCAGACAGGACCGGTTTGGCAATTCCCAAACCAAATCCATAATTGGCCAACAGATCACGGGCGTAATGCTCGTTCCACGAATAAATCTGCGCGTGAACCAGGTTTTGCGAAACCTCTGGCGCGTCCAGTTCAACAAAGACCTGCGGCAACGTATTGTAAGGTTGGCGGTCAGGGCGGGACGGCGCGCGCCAGCGATGCAACATCGGCAAAAACGCATGTTGGCTGTCGTGCAAAGTAACTGTCCTATCGCCGTCCGGGCTTGACGCCAGCACCAAACGAGCGGTTTCAAGCACCCCGGCGCCAATAAAAACCCGCTCGCCTTTCAACGTGCTGCCATCGGCCAGGCGTGACGTGGGCCCCCTTGGCATCCTCGCCAAAACGGACAGCGACACAGCCGGGTTTAAGGGTGAAATTTTCATCTGCAAGCAGCTCGGCGATGCTGTGCTGGCTTGAATAGATGTATTGCCAGGGGCACCCATGCAAGCACATCCCACATCCCTGACAGGCGGGATCTACGGCCTGTCTGGCAGCGCCTGCAAAAACACCCTGCTCTGCCAGCCTGTCTTTGTTTTGTGCCAGACGGGCCAACAAAACCTCGGCCTGCGGGCCGGGTTTGATCGCCCGAGCATCTTTCATCGAAAAACCGGGCAGAAGATCAGCCAGATCGTCAGATCGGCCCGAAACCGGCATAAACTTGGCAACCGACGCGTAATGTGGCGCAAGTTCGTTTAAAAAAATCGGCCAGTTGGATATGTCCTGCTGGCGATAGGGCAAAACTGCAGCACCCCAGTAATTGGACAGCCCGCCGGTGGCCCGTGACGCACGAAGGGCGAACCAATCGCCTGATCCCGCCAGAGTCGCGCTTGCCGGTTCCATTGCGAAATCGGACCCATAGCGGCGCGCCTGACCACCAGGTGTATCAAACTGCGGGGCCTGAAATGCTGCGCATTCACCATCGCTCCAGTCTGACGGTGATTTTGCGGCCATCGCCGCGCGGGCAGCATTGTTATTTTGTTCCAGAACCTGACCACCGTCGATCATCGTCACACGGCGCCCACGCGCCAAAAGTGCTTTGGCAACGGAAACCCCTGCCGGGCCGGATCCAACAACAATGTCGCCCATCAATCGCGCCTAAAGACAAGCACTGCGCCGTCCCCCAAAGTGCCCGCAAAGCGGCGAACCAAAGTCATGCCAGCCTCGGTATCTTTATCCAACAGCGGCACTGCGCGAAAACTGCGGGCCGGGAAGGCCACGACAAACAGCATCGGTCCCTTACTGGCACTGGCCTTTTGATAATCGGCGTCGTTCATGATCACGCCCCAGTCTGCGCCGAAATACCCCGTGAACAGTGCAGCCGCCTGCCCCACGGCGAACACGCGATCATCCCCTTTGCGCGTGGCCTGCACCAGTTCATAAGCGCCAGCCAAATTCTGTTTTGGCGTTGTGTAATTGCGCACAGCCAATGCACAGGAAATTGCGATCATCGCCACGCTGGCGGCCACAAAAACAACCCCGCTGCGCGCACCCACAACAGTTGAAATCCAAGTGCTGACCATGCGAACGCCAAGCACAATCAGCAGCAAAATAAACCCAATATCAGCAAAGAAAAACCGCGGCCATATACGCATGCCAAGCGCCAGCAATAAGACCAGAGTAAGCACGATATGCACGGCGACACAGGGCCCATAAAGCGGCGATTTGGCGCTGGCGGCAACACCACCCAGTATCGACAGGAAGATGATCGAAGCAGCCAGCACCGGCACAACGACCCCCGC
>JAHRVD010000315.1 GCA_019090845.1 Marinosulfonomonas sp. | reverse complement strand
GGGCCTTGGAAATGATCGGTGATGTCGAAACCACAGCCCAAGAGCGCGGCGTGTCCCTGACCCCGGCGACGGCAGCGGATGTGTTGATGGTTCGCGGTGTTCTGGAAAGCTCTGTCGGCGATGCAACAGACACAGCCCCGCTTAGTGCTGCCCTGAAAGCAGCGTTGCCCGAACTACTGAACGCTTTCAATGAGATGCGCCAAGCCGAAGGCAATGTGCTGCACGGGGTTTTATCCGAACAGGTCGACCGGATTGAAACACTGACCAGCGACGCTGCGGCGATGGCGGCCGTGCGCCTGCAACAGATGCAGGCGAATTTGCGCGAAAATCTGGCGCGGGTTCTGGACAATACCGAAGGTAGCGACCCGGACAGGGTGGCACAGGAACTGGCGCTGCTGGCGGTCAAATCTGATGTGACCGAGGAAATCGACCGCCTTGGTGCGCATGTCAAAGCAGCGCGTGATTTGCTGGCGTCAAAAGATGCGGTGGGGCGCAAGCTTGATTTTCTGACGCAGGAATTCAACCGCGAGGCCAATACACTATGTTCCAAAGCGCAATCGAGCGATCTAACCGCAATCGGGCTTGACCTGAAGGCAGTGATCGACCAGATGCGCGAACAAGTTCAGAACGTGGAGTAGAGATGGCGAACCGTCGCGGATTATTGCTGATTATCTCGTCACCTTCGGGTGCCGGAAAATCGACCCTGTCGCGCCGCTTGCAGGCATGGGATCCAAGCATCCGGTTTTCGGTTTCCGCCACAACGCGCGCGCCGCGCGAAGGTGAAGTTGACGGCAAGGATTACCTGTTTCGCAGTCGGTCGGAATTTGAAGGAATGGTGCGAACCGGTGAGATGCTGGAACATGCCGAAGTGTTCGGCAATCTTTACGGCTCACCCAAAGCGCCGGTTGAAAAATCGATCGCTCAAGGGTGCGACACCCTGTTTGATATCGACTGGCAGGGCGGGCGACAGATCAACAACTCGGCGCTGGCGGGGGATGTGGTGTCGGTCTTTGTATTGCCCCCTTCGATGGCAGAACTGGAACAGCGGCTTCGCAACCGGGGGCAGGACAGCGACGCGGTGATCGCCGCACGAATGGAAAAATCGCAAGCCGAGATCAGCCATTGGGCCGAATACCAATATGTTCTGGTTAACAACGATATAGATCAGGCCGAGGCCGAGTTGCGCGCAATCGTCACCGCTGAACGGATGCGCCGGGAACGTCAACCAAACCTGTCCGACTTTGTAGCCGGACTGGATCAGGAGTTTTTAAACAGAACATGATATATGCATTAGGTGATATCGAACCGCAGTTCCCCGAAGACGGCGATTACTGGGTTGCCCCGGACGCCAATCTAATCGGCCGGATCGTGATGGAAAGTGGCAGTTCTGTGTGGTTCGGTGCGACGTTGCGTGGCGACAACGAAGCAATCGTGTTGGGGCAGGGCAGCAACATCCAGGAAAACAGCGTGCTTCACACCGACCCCGGTTGCCCGCTGAACATCGGCAAAAACTGCACGATTGGGCATAAGGCGATGCTGCATGGCTGCACCATTGGCGACGGCAGCCTGATCGGCATGGGGGCCACCATTCTTAATGGCGCCAAAATCGGTGCCGGTTGTCTGATCGGGGCCGGGGCGCTGATTACCGAGGGTAAGGAAATTCCTGACGGTTCGCTGGTAATGGGGGCGCCCGGTAAGGTGGTGCGCCAGATGGATGACGATGCGATTGAAATCATCACCAGATCGGCGGCAAAATATCAGGCGAATATGCGGCGCTTCAAAACCCAGATGCGGGCTGTCTAAGCCATTGCAGGGCCGCTAAAATCCATCGTCCGGCGGATGCCATGGCCAACCTCTGCCAGCCGCCCGGTCGCCACGCCTTTGCAGCTCTCTATAGTTTATTCCACCGCCAGCCCGGATGATCTGGACGCAATATACGAGGGCCGGGAAAGAGGCTATTCCTATGCCCGGGAGGCACATCCAAAAGCCGATGTTTCAGACCAATAAATTGACGCATGGGAAGGTGCATCGGGCGAGTTGATAACCGGATCAGGCATCTCAGCAGTTAATCTTGTCCTTGTGGCCATGTTTAACGGCGACAATCAGCTATATTGCTGCTTGCGGCGTCGGTTGGTGGATGAATTGCTGCGTCTGCTGGTCGAAGAATTCACCAAAGCAATCAAAGCAAGTCCTTAGTGACAAAAACCATCGTCCGGAAGTTGCGTGATAAAAACATCAAAATCCAGATCCGGGCCAAGGCTGGATACTTCTGCTTTGATGACCGTTGGATCGGGCAGGTCCGGGGCAAAAACGCGATAGCTGCCCCTAAAGCCAGCAGTTTGCAGGATCTGTGCCAGATCAAGGCAGTCAAACGAAAGGCATAACAACGGCGACAGGATTACATTGGGCCGGATGATTGCAAGCAAGTCAGCGCTCACTTCGGAAAAATTCATAAACGCAATCTGCGCCCCGGTTGGCAATGCCCGCCCGGTTTTTTTCCAATAATCAACTTCACCTACGACCAAAACAAACGGACCTGCATCGTTGGTTCTGATTGATTCAGCCCGACGCCATATCTGCGCCAATTTGGTTTCATCCATTATCGCCATGCCGTCTTCCTTCGAAACGACCGGCTCCGACACCGACCGTGAAGACAACCTGCCAAATTGTATCCTAAGATGCAACACTCAGCTTCCGGTTGCAGGGCTTATACCTGCATATGTGACGTAGGATTTACATTTTATTCACTTTGCCGGTAATTGGCGCCAGCGCTGACTGGAAGTGATGATGAATAGCCTCAAACTTGATGAACTACTGGAAGCATTTGCGATCCCGGTCATAGCTGTGGCGCAGGATGAACGTGTTTTGGCGATGAATGCAGGGGCAAGGGCCCTGACCGGATCAGGATTGGTGGGCCGCCATTACGTGGCCGTGATCCGCCATCCTGTTTTGATTTCCTGTATCGAGGACACCCTAAAAAGCGGAAAACCCGGCGAGGCGGATTATGTCGCCTCTCATGCCACCGGCGAGGGCAGCTATCGCGTGCGTGCCAATCCGGTTGATCTGGGCGGTGCTCGCGGTGTGATCGTCAGTTTTGAAGATAATTCACAGGTTCGCCAAATTGACGAAATGCGACGTGATTTTGTAGCCAATGTCAGCCACGAGTTGCGCACACCATTGACAGCACTTTTGGGTTTCATCGAAACCCTGCGCGGCGCGGCGCGTGATGATCCTGCTGCACAAGAGCGGTTTCTGACAACCATGTTAGCCGAGGCTGAGCGGATGAACCGCCTGATCGGCGATCTTTTGTCGCTTTCGCGGGTTGAAAGCAATGAACGCATCCGTCCGACCGGGCATATTGATATTGTCGAAGTGATCCGCGCAGCTTGGCGCAATCTGGAACCTTTGGTTGGTGCCAATGAGGTGACGGTCAAGATCATCGCAAATGACGATCCAGTTTTTG
>JAHRVD010000314.1 GCA_019090845.1 Marinosulfonomonas sp. | reverse complement strand
GTTGATCGCGCCATAGCGCTGTATAACGCCGGTCTTGCGCCCAAAATCATTATGAGCGGCGGAACCCATGAATACCTTTACCCGACAGCAGCTGTGCAGATGCGCATTTATGCGGTCGCTCAGGGCGTTCCAACGGGTTCCGTGATCGCCGAAACTCAATCCCATTCCACCCTGCAAAACGCCCTGTTCGTCAGCGCCCTGATAAAGTCGCCCGACACAGCCCGCATCGCACTGGTCACGCATCGCTACCATCTGCCCCGCGCCTGGGCGAGCTTTCGTTGGGCCGGTCTGCGCAACATCGATTTATTTGCCGCCGATCCGCAAAGTCCGTTTCAGCCGGTGGAATTGCTCTATGAAGTGGCAAAAATTCCGCTGAACGTTCTGCGCGCGCTGGCAGCATCGCTGGCCGCAATGCTGGGTGTTCCCTTGGCAGGTTATGCGCCTTTGCTGGGTTAGAATTTTTCTGTGCACATTGTGGATGTCGGCGTATCGGTGCTTGCCGATCGCGCCACAGGTTCTAAGGTCGCACCACTCATACCTGTGATAAAGCTGAAAGGATCAAGGCATGGCCGCCAACATCGTCATCACCGGAACCCTTACCTGCACGCCGGGCGATCTGGCGATGGTAAGCGCCGCCCTGCCCGATCATATCCGCCTGACCCGCGCCGAGCCGGGCTGCATATCGTTTTCGATCACCCCGTCGCCCGATACGCCCTGTCAGTTCGACATTGCCGAAAGGTTTGTCAACCGGGCCGCTTTTGACAGCCATAGTGCACGCACCAAAGCGTCTGACTGGTGGGAAAAATCCAGCCACATTTCACGTAATATCAAAGTAACCGAGAAATGAGCCAACCAGCGTCTCACCCGGTCAAAGCCGCCATGTGGATGGTCGGCACGCTGACCTCATTCACCGCGATGGCCGTCGCGGGCCGGGAAATGGCATCCGAGCATGATCCGTTCGAGATCCTGATGTTTCGCTCTTTGGTGGGTTTGATGATTGTATTGGTGGTCGGCGGGCTTGCCGGGACGTTACGCCAGATCAACACCAGTAAATTGCATATTCATCTGGTGCGCAATTCCAGCCACTTCGTCGGTCAGGGGCTGTGGTTTCTGGCCCTTGGCATCGCCCCGCTTGCACAGATATTTGCGCTGGAATTTACCATGCCGATCTGGGCGCTGTTTTTGGCGGTAATTGTTCTGGGCGAACGGCTGACCCGCGTGCGCGTCGAAACTGCAATTATCGGTTTTATCGGTATCCTGATCGTTACAAGGCCCTGGGCCGGCGGGTTGAGCATCGGCATCATTGCCGCAGCCTTCGCAGCCATCGGATTTGCCGGTGCGGTGGTTTTCACCCGGCTTTTGACCCGGACCGAAACGATAACCAGCATCCTGTTCTGGCTGACGGCCATTCAATTGGTGCTGGGCGCCATATTTGCCGGGATTGACGGCGATATCACGATGCCCAGCGCCAGCACCGCCCCCTGGCTGGTGTTGATCGGCTGCGCCGGGCTGGCAGCGCATTTCTGCATGACCAAGGCGCTGTCGCTGGCCCCTGCATCGGTGGCAACACCGGTGGATTTTGCCCGCCTTCCGGTGATCGCCGTGATTGGAATGGTGTTTTATGATGAACCATTGCAGGCAGGCGTGCTGATCGGCGCTGTGATCATATTTGCCGCAAACTACCGCAACATCCTTACTGAAATGCGCCTGTCGCGCCAGGCCGCCAAGTAACGCCGCGTCATATCGTCCTGACAAATTGGTTACGTGGCGTCAGGAATTGCCGTTAAAGCTCCGAAATTGTTACGATCTAAACGGACGATGTAACGATAGGGGGTTTCTATGACGCGGTTAACGGTTCTGGCTGCCACGCTTGCCACAATTTCCACCAGCACATTTGCAGGAGGGATCGACAGGTCCGGGCAGGATATCAGCATCATTTTCGAACAGGGCAGCTATGCCCATCTTTCATTTGGCGCGGTCATGCCCAGCCTTAGCGGTATCGCGGGCGGCGTCGTAAGTTCCGACAATATGGCCCCCCGCTATGGGCAGTTTGCGGGCGCGTTCAAATACCAGATGAACGAAAAGACCAGCCTAAGTTTCATCGTCGACCAGCCAATTGGTGCCAACGTTAAATATCCGCTTGGCACCGGCTATCCGCTGGCCGGGACAACAGCGACGATCAAATCAACCGCCTTTACCCTGATCGGGCGGCATCAATTTACAGAACGGATTTCGGCCCATGCCGGTCTGCGCCACCAGTCGGTGACTGGTGAGGTCGCGATCACCGGCGGCTATTCGATGGATGTGCAGGACACGTCCGGTTTTGGCTATCTGATCGGTGCAGCCTATGAAATTCCCGACATCGCCCTGCGTGCAGCGATCACTTATAATTCAGGCATTGACCACACGATGACCGGAACCGAACTGGGTGGTCCGACATCTTTTGAGCTGCGCACACCGCAATCGGTGAACTTAGACCTGCGCAGTGGCATTGCAGCGGACACGCTTTTGTTTGGCTCGGTGCGCTGGGTTAACTGGTCTGACTTTGATATCTCGCCGCCGATCTACACCGCCGGATCAGGGTCGCTGGTGTATTATCCAAAAGACACGGTCAGCTATACGCTTGGTGTCGGTCGCAAGTTTTCAGACCGGTTTTCGGGGTCTATCGCCATTGGATATGAAGACGCATCGAGCGGATTGACCGGCAACCTTGGACCCAGAGACGGCTATCTTAGCCTGCAACTGGGCGGTCAATACACGATCGACAGAATGAAGATTTCCGGTGGCATTCGTTATGTGGATCTGGGCGACGCAACCGCAAGAACGGTTGGCGGGGTCTTTTCGGGAAACTCGGCGATCGGCATTGGCTTGCAGCTTGGTTATAGTTTCTGAACCAGCGAGCTGACTATTAAAAAGGGCCCGCATTCTGTGGGGCTTTTTTCGCGATCCGAAATAGCACAATAAACGGGTCGTCACCCGCCCGCTCTTACTGCTATTGCTGCATTCCATGAATACACAAAAAGCAATGACCCCTCGCGCCTGGATGGAAATGCTGGTGCTGGCGCTGATCTGGGGCGGATCGTTTCTGGCTTTCGCCCTTGTTTTGCGGGAAATGGGCGTGTTCACAACCGTTGCATTCCGGATATTTGGCGGCGCGGTGGTGTTGTGGATCTACATCCTTGCCAAGGGCATGAAACTGCCGACCAATCCGCGCATCTGGGCGGCGTTTCTGGTCATGGGATTGCTCAACAACGTTATCCCCTTCAGCCTGATCGCATGGGGGCAGTTGCATATCGCTTCGGGTCTGACATCAATCCTGAACGCCTCAACGGCGGTACTGGGGGTTTTAGTGGCCGCGGCAATCTTTGCGGATGAACGCCTGACAATGCGCAAATCTATTGGGGTTGCACTGGGGTTTGCCGGGGTAACGGTGGCCATCGGCCTTTCGGCGCTGGCGCAGTTTGACCCAACATCGCTGGCGCAACTGGCGATCCTTGGCTCGTCCCTGTCCTACGCGCTGTCGGCGGCCTGGGCGCGCATCGCCCTTAAGGGGCTTGCGCCGCAGGTTGCAGCCGCAGGCATGACCACGGCTGCGTCCCTGTTCATCGTGCCGATCGCGTATTTGGCCGAGGGCGCACCGACGTTCAACTATTCCGCCACCGCCTGGGGCGCGCTGCTTCACCTGTCGGTCATCGCCACAGCACTGGCCTATCTGCTTTATTACCGGGTGCTGGACATGGCCGGATCGGGCAATCTGATGCTGGTCACCATGCTGGTGGCGCCAGTTGCAATTGTGCTTGGGGCGCTGGTTCTGGACGAAGAATTGCCAAGCCGCGCCTATCTTGGTTTTGCCTTCCTGGCCGCCGGTCTGCTGGTGCTGGATGGTCGCATCCTGAAACGAGCCGGCCCGCGCGCCTAGTTTTCGCTACCCAGAGCGGCGCGAAGTCGCTACCAGTTTCATCAGGCAAACTGGACCACAAAATGCTTTATCAAACTGGCAACGACTGGCTAAATTCTGACACCAAGCGCATCCTGCTGTTTGGCATGTCGGGGCTTGGCAAAACCCATGTTTCCAACATGTTGCGCGAGGGTGGTGACTGGTTTCACTATTCCGTCGATTACCGCATTGGCACACGTTACATGGGCGAACACATCGTCGATAATTTCAAGCACGAAGCGATGAAAAACCCATTTCTGAACGATTTGCTGCGCACAGACTCGATCTATATCGCGTCCAACATCACCTTTGATAATCTCGCGCCGCTGTCCACATACCTTGGCAAACCGGGCGACCGCGCCAAAGGTGGCTTGCCGTTTGACGAATATATGAAACGTCAGGAACAACATCGCGTGGCCGAGGTTGCCTCACTTCTGGACGGCGCACATTTTATCAATCGCGCCCATGATATCTATGGCTATGGCAATTTCATCTGTGACAGTGGTGGCTCGATCTGTGAAGTGGTGAACCCCGATGACCCAAACGACCCGGTGCTCAAATCCCTGTCTGAAAACCTGCTGCTGGTCGGCATCGAGGGCAGCCCCGAACATACCGCCCAACTGACCCGTCGTTTTGACAAGGCCCCCAAGCCAATGTGTTATCGGGCCGATTTTCTGACCCGGGTGTGGGGTGAATACCTAACCGCGCATAACGTCACCGAGGATCAGGTGGACCCGGACGATTTTGTGCGATGGGCCTATGGGCAGGCATTGGCGCACCGCAAGCCGCTTTACAATGGAATGGCAAAAAACTGGGGGCTGAGCGTCAGCGCCAGTGACATTGCCGCAGCGACAACACCGGATGCATTCAACGCCCTGATTGCCCAAGCCCTTGAGAAGCACAGCGCTTAGGCCTATCTCTTTCCCTTCCTGACCAGATGAG